>JBJTHX010000473.1:0-3142 GCA_046094745.1 Planctomycetia bacterium | reverse complement strand
CCCGGCGGCGTCGCGTGGTGTGTCTCCGGTCGGGGCTACGCCCCTCCCTCCGACACACCACGCGGACTGTTCCCCAACTCTCTCATGAGCACTGGTACAAAAACTGGGGAGGGGTCAGTGCGGCACCTCGGCGCCGGGGTGTTCACCGTCGCGGGGCCCGGGCTCAGGCCCCTGCTGCTCGGGGCGGCGACGCTCGCCGTGATGTGGGCGATCCTGTGGTGGATGCAGCGGCGGCGGATCCTGCTGCGGGTGTGAGCCGCGCCGCGGGCCGTGGTGCGTGCGGACCGCACCGCCGCGTCCGCGTCAATGCCGCGGCCGTCCACCGGGCTGAACCGGCGGCGCGAGCGCGTCCGCGGCCGGCAGCGGCCACAGGTCCTTCACCCGCAGGTTGCGGAACCGCACGGTCTTCCCGTCGGCGTAGTTCTGCAGGCCCACGTGGCCCCGCAGGCTGCGGCCCGCCGGGTCCGTCCAGGTGGTCACGACGCGGCCGTTGATCCGCATCGAGTAGTCGTGGCCGGTGCACACGACCTCGAACGTGTTCCATTCGCCGGGCGGCTTCGTGGCGGCCGGCGTCGCGGCCTGGAAGGGATAGACCGAGCCGGTGCGGGCCGTCGGGTCCGGCGGGTCGGTCTCGCCGATCTCGAACTCGTGCCCTGCCTTCACGGCCGCCCAGGGATCGTTCCCCGGATCGGGGAAGCGGACGAACACGCCCGAGTCGGCCCCCGCCTGCTCCTGGAGGAACTCGCCGCGGAGCACGAAGTTCCCGAACGTCCTCGCGGCGTGCCACCACAGGCCCATGCCCCCCTCCGCGGTGGCCACGCCGTCGGCGACCGTGAACCGCCCGGGGCCGGCCTGCTTCCAGGCGGCGGCGGCGGTGCCGGTCAACAGCGGCGCGAAGCCCTCCTCGTCGGCGGCCGGCGAGAGCATGAACTCCCGGTACTCCGCCGGCATCTCGCGGAGCGGCCGCACCTCCGCCCCGCGGAACGAGACCTCCGCCCCCTCCGACTGCAGCTGGATCCTGCCGCGGGCGAGCGGCCGCCAGGCGTCGCCGTCGCGGTGGCGGGGATTGACGGCGACGAGGTTCACGTGGCCGTTGAGGACGTGGATGCACTGGCCGCCCCAGAACACCACCTCCACCGTGTTCCAGTTGCCGAACGGCTGCTCGACGTCGAAGGGGGGCGTGACGCCGTTGTCCCGCGTGAGCGCCACCCGCGGGCCCCCCCGTCGCCAGACGAGGTTCCGTTCGCCCGGGCTCTCGCGCTTGTAGGGCACGAACAGCTCGTTCGCCGCGGTGATCCATTCCCCCTCGGCGTCGATGATCGCACCGTTGACGCTCCACCACTGGCCGGTGCCCTGCTCCATGATGTTGTTCTCGACGGAGGTCAGCCAGCCCGTGCGGGGATGGGGCGCGCCGACGCCCGCGTAGAGGATCCCCGTGTCGCGGCCGACGGTGGCCCGGGCCCCGAACCGGCCGAGGCCCCACCGGTACTGCACGCGGAAGTGGAAGCCGTCGAACTCCTCGACGGTGGTGATCGCGCCGAGCGTCCGGCCCGAGACGCGGACGATCCCCGCGCCGTCCTCCGCGACGACGGTGAACACGCCCGTGGGATCGGCGTCGGCGACGAGCGGCGCGTCGCCCGCCGGCGTGGCCACGTACTTCACCCAGCCGCCGAAGTCGCGGCCGTTGAACAGCGGCCGCCACGCCGCGGCGGCCGCGGCGGGCGGCGGCTCCGCGGCGGGGAGCGGCGGGGCCGCGCCGGCGAGGGCCAGCACGGCGAGCAGGCGCACGGTCGCAGGGCTCCGGTCGGGAAGGGGGGCGGGGATCATTGCAGGCCCTGCAGGTAGGCGAGCAGGTCGCGGACCTCCGCGCGGTCCAGCAGGCGGACCGTGGTCTCGGGCATCATCGACCGCTTGCTCGTCTGCAGTTCCTCGATCTCCGCCCTGGGGATCCGCACCTCCGCGCCGCCGGCGTCGCGGAGCACGAGCACCTCGTCCGACTGCCGCACGAGCACGCCCGTGACCGCCCGCCCGGAATCCGTGACGGCGACGTGGGTCTCGTACCGCTGGGCGATCGTGGCGCTGGGCACGACGAGCGACTCGACGAGGTCGCGGGCCGAGCGGATCGCGCCGATCCGCGTCAGGTCGGGCCCGACCACGCCCCCCGCGGCGCCCACGCGGTGGCAGGTCGAGCAGGTCGCCTTGCCGAAGAACCGGCCGCGGCCCCGCTCCGCGCTGCCACCCTGTGCGAGCGGCAGGTAGTCGCCGACGGCGGCGGCCTGGTCGGCGACCGCGGGCCGGGCGGCGGCGATCGCGCGGGCGGCCGCGTCCCGGCGCGGCTCCGGCAGCGCCTCGACGACCTCCCGGAGCGGCACCTCCGGCAGGCGCCAGCCGAGCCGGGCGGCGGCGGCGAGGTAGTCGACGAACTCCCCGGCGGCCGCGCCGACCGCCGACCGTGAGAAGATCGCCAGCGGCACGGCGGGCGTCACGAGCGGGTCGTCATGGATGACCTCGAGCAGCCTGCGGAACTGCTCCACCGTCAGCCGCGCCGCGGCCATGACCTGGGCGGCGGCCAGCCGGGCCGGCGGATCATGCGCCGCGTCCAGCTCCCCGATGAGCAGCGCGAACCGCCCGGCGGAGAGGTCCGGCCGGCGGCCGACGATCACCCGCGTTGCCTCGACCCGCACGTCCGCCGGCTGGCCGGGATCGTCGGCGATCCGCGCGAGCGGCAGGTCGAGCGCCGGGGCCTGGAGCACGGCGGCCGTCCGCAGGGCCTGCCGGCGGACCGCGGCGGCGGGATGCTCGAGCTCCCGGCCGAGCGCCGCGACGAGGTCCGCGGGCACGGTCGCCGCGCCGCTCTCCGCGACCGCCTCCAGGAGCAGGATCCGCGGGGCGTCGGGGAGGGCGTCCGGCGGGCCGCCGATCGCCGCGGCCACCACCGCCGCCACGGCGGGCTGCTTCTGCAGGGCGAGCACGGCGGGCCGCAGTTCGGAGGTCGCGGGGTCCGTGACGGCCGCGGTCTCGACGAGCCGGCGCACCAGCGCCGCGGCGTGGTCCGCCCACTCCGGACGGGCCGCGAGGATCGCCCGGGCCGCCTGCCGCAGGTCCGCGTCGGCGGCCGAGGCCCGGCGGACGACGTCGGCGG
>JBJTHX010000472.1:0-3166 GCA_046094745.1 Planctomycetia bacterium | reverse complement strand
GTCGGGCCGGGTGTGCGCCGCGCGGCACCGCGCGGCCCAGCGGACGCTCCGCAGCATCGCGTCGGCCACCACCTCCCGGGGCGCGGGCAGCGCCACGACGTGGTCCATCTGCATCGCCACGTCGGCCCCGATCCGCTCCTGGATCCGCATCGAGTTCTCGGGTGTGAACGCGGCGGGCGTGCCGTCGATGTGCGAGCGGAAGAAGGCACCCTCCTCGGTGACCTTCACCTGCTTCGCGAGGCTGAACACCTGGAAGCCGCCCGAATCGGTGAGCGTGGGCCCCTGCCAGCCCATGAACGCCGCGAGGCCGCCGGCCCGCTCCACCGTCGCCTCGCCGGGCCGCAGGTGCAGGTGATACGCGTTGGAGAGGATCATCCCCGCCCCGGTCTCGCCCACGCGGCCGATGTCCACCCCCTTCACCGTCGCCGCGGTGGCCACGGGCATGAACAGCGGCGTCTGCACGCCGCCGTGCGGCGTCGTGAGCACCCCCGCCCGCGCGGCCCCGTCAGCGGCGTCGATCTGGAACGAAAACCCGGGTTGCATGGTTGCGAGTGTCGTGATGGAACAGGGTTACTCGCCCAACCGGCTCAGGACTGCCCACACCCTGTCGCCGGACGTTCGCTTTGGGCATCCCTGCAATCCTGGTCGGCGCGAATGGTGCAGCCTCTCCCTCTCCCCAAGGGCTGATCTTTACCCACATCTTGTTTTGCACCGTCGGATTTAGCGTCACCACAAGGGGGGTGTGACGACCGGTGTTCAGGCGCGATCAGTGGTAGATCGAGTAGGCGTACTCGATGTCGGTGAGGCGGGCCATCCCCCGCCACAGCACTTCGCTACCGGGCTCTCCATCTCCCTTGCGGCCGAGGTGGCCGCCGAGTTTTCCCAGCAGCCTGACGGCCTCGTTTAGACTCGGCGGCTGCGGAGGCGGATCTTTCTTGCGGCTCACGAACGTCGTGAGTGCCTTCCATTCGGAGTCGGTGAAGTACACGGTGCAGGCGACATCCGGCGTCTCCTGGCCGAGCATCGTCAGGTGGTGAATGCGCCAGGCGACCACCATGTCGATCGCCAGGCAGTTGGACAGTCGCACCGCCGTGGAGAGCTGCCGCTGTTCCACCCGGCAGCCACTTTTGAGGATCCGGTGATAGACCTCGATCGCCCAGCGCCTGGCATACCAATCGAGCCGCTCGAAGGCGTCGGCCTTGCTGTCCACCGGCACGGTGGACAGGAGCATCCACTCGATCGGCTCGGCCCCTTCTGGCGGCGCAGTTTCGCGGGCGAGCACTGCGTGAACCTCGACCGGCGGCAGATCAGGCTTGCGACGCGGCGGCACGAGCGTGACCGCCCGAGACCGCACCTCCAGCATCGCCAGGCGGGGAACGCGGTTGTCACCGGGCGGCACCAGCAGTTCACGCACGCCCACTACGGCCGCCGCCCCGACCGAGCTCCAGAGCAGCTCGTCGGGCTCGTCTCCGTCGGCCACCCGCCGGTTCCGGCCGCGATCAGCCCGGATGAGCAGATCGGCGGCATGCCTGTGCCTGCTCCGCTCGACGAACAGGTCGTGAATGTCACTCTCCCGGTCCGCCAGCACGACGAGCCTCGTCTTGCGGCACCGATCCTGCACCGCCGAGACCGCCCGATAGCTTTGCAGCCACTTGTCGCTCTCCTTCTCGCCAATCGGTCGCTCGTGCCGCTCGTGCCGCGTGCTCTTCTCCGGCCGCGCCCAGATTCGCGCGTCAAGAAGGCCCAGCGGCGTGCCCTGCGCCGAAAGCGCGATCGTGTCGTGCAGCATGAGACCGACGACCGATTCGCTCGAGTGCCCGATCTTGCCCAGGCCGGTCGTGGCCATGTGCGTGCTGTAGTTGAGGGCCGTCGTATCCTGCGGCACGAGAACGAGCGACTCCTCGCGAATGCGTTCCTCCGTGGCCTGGAAGTGCGGCTTCAGGATCGCCTCCCACTGCACCGCCTCGTTGTCGAGGAACCGGTAGGCGGCCTTGGCCTCAGCGGCCGAGCCGCAGGCCTGCGGGATGTTGGCCGTCGGCTTGTCGTAGAACCGGCCGGTCATCTCCAAGAGCCGCGCCGTCAGTCGTGCATCACCCAAGTCGGCACCTCCCAGTTCGGCCTCGATCCAGTCGCGGGGCGGGCGGCGGTCGAGCTGGTCACGGACCACGACCGTGCCGGCGGGCGTGCGGCACAGGGTCGCCTGCCAATCATCGACGAGCGGCTTCACGAACATCCGCTTGACGCTCGTCCCGGTGCCCTGTCGGCCCCGGGCCGCCGAAGTTCCCAGCAGACTCCACCCGGCCGCGCGGTAGCAAGTCCCGCTGAATCGCTCCTGCTCCACGTAGGTCTCCAGCAGCACTGGGCGGTAGGCGTAGGCCTGATTCCAGTCGTCCGCCAACTGCTTCTCGAGTCGCGACAACACGTGGGAGGCGCGGTGCGGCACCCGCACCGCGGGGGCTATCAAAAACCGGCTGTTGTCCACGACGAGATTGCGGTGGGCCGAAAGCGACTCCTCCGACCAGCCGATCCACGCATCCCGGCAGGCCACCCGCCGGGCGCTGGCGCTGTAACTTGCCCCGCCGACCCAGCCGGCCCGCTCACTCCGCACGAGATACCGCAACTGCGCTCCGCACAAGGGCCCGCTGCCGAGATAGTGGTGCGCATCCATCAGGCCCCGCCACAACGTCGAGAGCGATTGTGATCGAACCGGCACGATCTCGATCGCGCCGAGATCCTCGAGGTCGCCCGTGAAGGACGCGATCGCCGGCGCCGCGATAGCCGTTCGTGGTCCGTGGAATGCGAACCGCCGCGTCACCGCCGGCAACTGCACGAGCCCACGACGCTCGAGTTCGAGCAGCGCCTTGCGGCAACTCAACGCCTGAACCGTCCCGGCGGCATGTCGCCACTCGAGCCATTCGCAGACCTGCCGCGACAGGCCACGCCGCGAGAGAGTCGGCTGATCACGCGATGTCTGCGTGATTCGCGAGAGGACTTCGCTCGAGAAATGTCTGCCGCCAATGGTCACCATCCGGGGCAGCGTATACGGAGCCGTGCCGCGGTTTCCAGTGGAGTTTGCGGGTAAAGATCAGCCCCGAGGGAGAGGGTCGTGAGGCAGCCGCCTTCCTCGATCATTGCGGCCAGAGCGAGGGGGCGGCGGCGACGGCCG
>JBJTHX010000471.1:0-6307 GCA_046094745.1 Planctomycetia bacterium | reverse complement strand
CACCGCCTCGATCATCCGCAGCCAGCGCACGGGCTTGGCGGGATCGAACAGCCGCCGGCCGGCGATGTTGGCCTTGGCCCTGTCGCCGAGATCGGCCACCGTGCCCGGCACTTCCGCGCCATCGGCGAACACGGCCAGGTGCGGCGGCGGCGGTGGCGGGGCCTGGCCGAGTGCGAACGATCCAGCCGCGCACGCCAGGAGCGTGCAGGCGGCGGTCCTGGCGATGGCACGAACCAGATGCATCGCGGCGCCGGCGGAGGGAGTGACGGGGCCTGGAGCGGATCGGGCCGCAACTTCAGAAGTCTCTAGAGAATACCGCCGGCGTCGCCGAGTGTCAGCCGGCGGGCCTGCCTCGCTCCGGGCGGTATATATGGAGGCGGCCGACGCACGGTCTTTTCACCGGGAGAACTTCCATGGCTTCGCGGATGCTCCAGGCTCTCATTCTCCTGCTTGCGAGCACCGCAGCTGCCGCCGCGCCTCCCGAACCGCCGCCCGGATTCGTCCCGCTCTTCAACGGCCGCGACCTGGCCGGCTGGTACGGCTGGGACACCCGCGACCCCGCCGAGCTGCGCCGGATGACGCCCGAGGAGCGGGATGCCTGCAAGCGGAAGTCGATCGTGGGTGATCCCGCGGGCAGTCCCACGGGCGACCAGCTCGCGGCCCACTGGCGGGTGGAGGACGGCGTGCTCGTCAACGACGGCCAGGGCTTGTATCTCACGAGCGACCGCGACTTCGGCGACTTCGAACTGCTCGTGGACTATGCGATGCAGCCGCGGGGCGACAGCGGGGTCTACCTCCGCGGCGTGCCGCAGGTGCAGATCTGGGACTGGACCGAGGAGCAGAAGTTTTCGCTGGGCGCCGACAAGGGTTCCGGCGGCCTGTGGAACAACAAGGGCCCGGGAAAGCTCCCGCTCAAGCGGATGGACCGGCCGTTCGGCGAGTGGAACACGCTGCGGATCAAGATGATCGGCGAGCGGGTGACCGTGTGGCTCAACGGCGAGATTGTCGTGAACGACGCCGTGCTCGAGAACTACTTCGCGGCGGCGCGGCTGGCCGCCGCCGACAAGGCCGCCGGCCGCGATCCCGCGGCCCCGCGTCCCGCCGGCTTTTTTCCCGACCCGGTGGACCCGCGGGGCCCGATCCAACTGCAGACGCACGGCAGCGAGATCCGCTGGCGGAACGTCCTCATCCGCGAGAGTCCCGCCGCCGAGGCCGACCGCGAACTCGCGGCGCGGGACGCCGCCGGCTTCGTCGAGCAGGTCAACGGCCGCGACCTCTCCAACTGGCGGGGTGCGGTCGACTCCTACGAGATCCGCGACGGCGCGATCCGCTGCCGGCCCGGCGCGAGCGGCGACCTGCTGACGGCCGACGAGTTCGGCGACTGCGTGATCCGCGTCGAGTTCCGCCTGCCACCGGCGGGCAACAACGGCATCGCCCTGCGGACGCCCATCGGCGGCCAGGCGGCGGCCGACGGCCTGGAGATCCAGGTGCTCGACTCCGACGGCTACAACGCCCGGCAGTCTGCCAAGGGGGCCAAACTCCTCGAGCCGTACCAGTACCACGGCAGCCTCTACCACTGCGTCGGCGCCAAGCACGGCTACCTGCGGCCGGCGGGCGAATGGAACTTCGAGGAGATCGAGGTCCGCGGCCAGCGGGTGAAGGTGACGCTCAACGGCACGAAGATCCTCGACGTCGACCTCGCCACGATCGATCGCGGCACGCTGCCCCAGGTGCCGAAGGGCCTCGACCGCACCCGCGGCCACCTTGGCTTCTCCGGCCACCACGACCCGGTCGAGTACCGCAGCTTCAAGGTCAAGCCGCTCTGACCGCCGCGTCGGCGGCGGTCGCACCCGCGATCAGTGCCGCCGGCGCACGACGTGCTTTTGCGCGAGCGTCTCGGCAAGGTAGGCGTCGGTCTCCGCGTCGTCGAACCGGTCGGGCGAGAAGGCGGTGACGTCGATGCTGGTGTGGCCGTCGGCGACGAACTCGGCGAGCAGCTTGCCGGCCACCGGGTTGTAGGCGAACCCGCCGGAGTGGAAGGCCACGCCCACGAACAGGCCCGGCACCCGGGCCACGGGCCCGAGGATCGGCTCGCCGTCGATCGCGAAACTGATGAGCCCGACCGAGTCCGTGGCCCACGCGGCGGCGGCGATCGCCGGGGCGTAGCCGCCGAAGTTCTCGCGGATCAACGCCTTCAGTTCCGGCGGCGCCGCCAGTTCGTCGAGGCGGAAGTCGTGGCGATCGATGCGGTGCTCGAGCCGGTCGGCCGTCTCGATCCCGGCCAGGAGCCGGCCGCCGTCCGCGGGGCGGATGTAGCCGCCGAACGGGTTGGCGTTGACCGGCGGGATCGCGAGCGGCTGCGGGAGCGGCTCGGTCACGTACCGCTGGTGGACGAAGACCTTCACGGGCAGCCGCACGCCCACGCGGTCGAAGAGGATGTTGGTCCAGCCGTAGAGCGTCGCCACCACGGCGTCGGCGGGCAGGATCCCCGCAGCCGTGCGGACGCCGGCCACGCGGCCGCCGCGCACGAGGAGGTCCTCGACCGGCTCGTGCTCGCGGATCTCGACGCCGAGTTCCCGGCTCCGGCGGGTCAGGGCCGGGAGGTACTCCGCGGGCTCGCTGTAGCCGCCGCGCGGGTCGTGGAGCCCGACGAACCCGTCCGGCGGCCGCAGCTGCGGCCAGCGGGCCCGCATCTCGGTCGCATCGAGGACCTCGAACGGTGAGCCGCACCGCTCGTAGAGGGGCAACAGCCGTTCCCGCTCGGGCCACGACTGCGGGTCGAACAGGTTCAGGCAGCCGACGTCGTGGAACCGGTAGCCCTCGAGGTCGGTGGACAATTCGCGAAACAACCGCAGGCTCTCCTGCCGGGCGCGGACGCCGGTCTCGCTCCACAGGAGTCCCGTGATGATCGCCGCGGCGCGGCTGCTCGATCCGTCGCCCACGGCGGCCTTGTCGACGACCACGACGCGGCCATGGCCCCGGCGGGCGAGGTGGTAGGCCGTGCTCAGGCCGGTCACGCCGCCCCCGACGATCACCGTCGTCGGCCCGCTGGCCGAAGGGAGCGTCGCCATGGTGCCTCCTGCGCGGGTGCGCGGCCGGTCAGGGAGCGGGCTTGGCGGCCACTTCCCACACCTGACGCCGCATGTCGGCCGGATTCGTCTGGGAGAGCAGCCACAGTTTTCCGTCAACCGCGGCCAGGGGCCCGACCCACGGCGGCCCGCCCGCGAGCGGCGGCAGCACGTCGGTGCGGTCGACCGCGCCCGAGGCGACGTCGATCCACACGAGCGCGACGTCGAGCGCGGGGGGGTTGGCCGCGGCGGGCCGCCGCTGATGCACGGCCACGACCGCCTTGCCGTCGGCCGTGGCGAGCGACGCATGCAGCAACCGCAAGGGCGCGACCCCCAGCCACGGATCACCGGTACCGTCGCGGCCGTCGAGGATCGTCCGCGTCGCGCCATCCCGCGGGTCGATGGCGACGACCCGCTCGCCCGTCTCGACCACGAGCCGGGCCGCGTCGCCGCCGCCGGCCAGACCGACGAGCCGCTTCACGAGCGGCACGGGCGATCGCCACCGCAGCCGGCCGTTCGCCAGGTCGATCGCCGACACCGCCTGCGTGCCGGGCTGCACGATGAACAGCCGGCCGTCGAGCACCAGCGGCGCGGCCCGTGCCTGGTGCCACCACCAGCCATCGGCCTGGGGTCCGAGCCACGGCTGCCGCCGCAACCAGAGCGGATGGCCGTCGGCGTCGCAGCCGAGCACGCAGCCCGACGTGGCCACGAGCAGCCGGCCCTCCGCGGCCACGAGTTGGCAGTCGCCCAGATACCCCTGTGCCGGCTGCCAAGGGTTCTCGAGCGTGCCCAGCGACCGCTCTCCGCGCCGCCTGCCCGTCGCCGGATCGAGCGCCACGAGCGTGAGCGTGTCCGACAGCCCCGACGAGACGACCTCGCATGCCCAGAGCACGCCGCCGGAGAGCACCGGGTCGGACACCCAGAAGCCCGGAGCGGCCTCCGGCGTCTCCCAGGCGACCGCGCCGTCGGCCAGTTGCAGGGCAGCGATCGTCGGCTTGCCGCCGAGCGCCAGGCGGCGGGTGTAGACCCGCTGCGCGTCCCATACGGGCCGCGTCGGCACGAGCCCCACGCTCCCGAGGTTACCGGCCTTGGGCCCAGCCGCCGCCCGCCACTGCACGGCGCCGGTCGCGGGATCGAGGGCCACGAGTTCCAGCCGGTTCCCCACGAACACCCGCCCGGGACCGGGCGTGATCGCGCACACCTCCGCTCCCCAGTCGAGCCGGTGCAGCATGAACGGCGCGGCGAGGAAGGAGACGAACCGCCCGTCCCACGGCCGGCCCACCGGGGTCCCCGTCGAACCCGGATACGGCGCGGCGACCGGGCCCTTGTCTCCCGGCCCGAGGTCGAGCCGCTTGACGGCCTCGATCTGGCCGGGAGGCGGCGTGGTAGCCGCCACCGCCGCCGGGGGCCGCGCGGTGGCTGCCGACGCCGCGACGACCGCCGCGATCTCCGCGGCGGGACCGGCCGCGATTCCGCCGGGGGGTGGAACCGTGACGGGGTCGCCGGCCACCGCCTGCGCCAGCGACTGGATCGCGAGCAGGCGGTCGCGAACGGCAGCCGGGGCATCGTCGAGACCCGCCCGCACATGCGCAAGCGCGGCGGAGAACCGACCTTCGGCCAGAGCCCGCTCCGCGAGCCATTCGTGGGCCTCGGCGGCCGCGGGCGTGCCCGCGAACTCGAGCGTCGCCACGGCCATGCCCGGCACGTCTTCCGTCGCCCGACAGTGTGCCAGCCGCAGGCCGCCCCGCGCGGCCGGTTGCTCCAGCATGAACTCGGCAAACTGGCGGTGCTGGCGGAGGGCGTCGGCGACCAACAGCGGCATCGTCGCGAGGCGGTCGGGGTCGCGGGGGTCGGGACACAGGCCGTGCAGCGCCACGTCCAGACCGACCGTCGGCACCAGCCCGCTGACCACGCGGTGGGCGTCCTCCCAGGCCTCGGCGTCGAGCGCCGCGGCGAAACCTTCGGCGGCGGTGAAGAGCCGGTTTTCACGGGGAAACGTGAGCGGGCTGCCGGCTTCGAGTTGCCGCTGCATCGCAGCGGCGAGGCTCGTCGGGCCGTCGTAAAACGCCTGCCGCGTTAGTTCGGCCTGGAGTTCCTTGCCCCCTTCCGCGAAGAGCCGCCAGGCCGCCCGGTCGCGGACGGCCAGCGGGTCGAGCTGCTCGTGGAAGCGGCCCACGTGGATGATGTCGCTGGGAGATTGCTGGAACCGCAGCCAGGCCGCGCGGTAGCCCGGGATGTCGCCGCGGTCCAGGCAGTCGCGGGCCACGGTGGCGTAGATGCCCGCGTAGGCCGGCATATTCTGGTTGATGCCCAGCGTCAGCCGGTTGACGTCGTCGCACAGGTCGAGCCGCTCGGCCGGGGTGAGGTCGAGCGACCGCGCGTGCTGCCAGGCCAGTTGGCACAGGGGGACGGTGAGGTTCGTGCAGTTGGTGGCGAGACAGCGGATGGCGGCGGCCGCCAGCCAGGTCTGCTCCGCGACGTCGGCAGGCTTGCCCGCGAGGGTTGCCTGGATCCACGTGCCGAACTGTTTGGCGTCGGTCACGCTGACGAGCTTGGCGTTCACGTCCCGCAGGCGGTCCCGCGGCAGGATCCGGGCGAAGCCGGGCATCTCGGCCACGGCGATCTGCGAGACCGTGATCGACCGCCCCGGATGCCCGCCGACGAACAGGCCCACCTCGGCGATCGCGGCATTGCCCGCGGTGCGGTAGTAGGGAGGCAGACCGCGCAGCCGCGCCCAGCGGCGGCCGTCGTCGCTCCAGGAGACGGCCATTCCCGAGTCGAACAGGTTGAGCCGCAGCCACAGCGCGCGGGGCGCGAACGCCAGCCCCAGGGCCTTGGGTTCGCCACCGGTCAGCGGGCTCTTGTCGGGCGACCAGATCATGAACCGGTTGCCGCGCCGCTCCGGCGGCCCGCCCACGAACCCCGTCGTCGTCTGCGGGTTCGTCGAGCCGACGCCGGGCGTGTAGTCGTCGATCTTGAGCACCACCTCGCGCGGCCCGGCCTCGGCCGGGGGCAGCTTCCAGGTCGCCATGAGCGGCGCCTTGGCCCCGTCCGGCTGGGAGAGCCGCACGCCGCCGTCGGGCCGCTTCTCGAGCGTGGCCGCGCCGCTGCCGGACCACGTGAGATCGGCCGGCCGCCATTCCGTGGTCGCCGGCAACGCCTGCGGCAGCGGCGCGGCCACGCTCGAGAAGCGGCCCGACGGCGGCGTGCGGCTCTCCCAGCCGGACGGGGCCAAGGCG
>JBJTHX010000470.1:0-7001 GCA_046094745.1 Planctomycetia bacterium | reverse complement strand
GCGCCCCATGCTGGCCTCGCCCTGCGGCTCCGCGTGCCCAATACGGGCTCGATGGTGGAATTGTCGAGCAAGTTCGGGGCCCTGCCGGGCGAAGCGGTCGACCTCATCCGCTATGCCCACGAGCATGGCCTCGTGGTCGAGGGACTCTCGTTCCACGTCGGCAGCCAGTGCACCAACCCGCAGAATTACATCCAGGCGATCCATCTCTGCGCCGGTATCTTCGCCGAGGCGAAGTCGCGGGGCTTCCACCTCAAGTTGCTCGACATCGGCGGCGGTTTCCCGGCCGCCTACGACGCCACCGTGCCGAAGTTCTCGGCGCTGGCCAAGAAGATCAACCACGAGATCGACCGGCTGTTCCCCAAGGAGATCGAGATCCTGGCCGAGCCGGGGCGGTTTCTCGTGGCCTCGGCGGGGACGGCGGTCTGCAAGATCATCGGCAAGGCGTTCCGCAACGAGAAGCTCGGCTACTACGTGGACGACGGCGTCTACCACACCTACTCCGGCGTGATCTTCGACCACTGCACCTACCATCTGAAGAGTTTCAAGAAGGGCGCGCCGCAGTTGTGCGCCGTCTTCGGACCCACCTGCGACGCCCTCGACACGATCAGCCTCTCGGAGCAGTTGCCCGAACTCGAGATCGGCGACTACCTCTACAGCGAGAACATCGGCGCCTATTCGGCGGCCAGTTCCACGCACTTCAACGGCTTCCCGCCGGCGACGGTGGTGCACGTGAACCGATGAACGGATGGAGCGGGTTTTCCGTGGGGCGATTCTCCAGACGTGCCCATGGGCGTGTGGGGGCGACGGGGCGGATGCGGATGCCTGGAGGCAGGCGCCACGTGGCGGCAGCGCTTGCGGCGCTCTGCCTCGCTGCGGGAGGCGGCCGGGCCGCCGAGCCCGCGCCCCTCGCGGTGGTCGTCGTGCCCGGCGAGGTGCATCGCGGTCCGCTGCCACCGCTGACGGAGGGCGAGCGGGCGCTTGCCGGGACCCTGGAGGCCGACGTGCGGCGGCTGGCGGGCGAGATCGGCGAGCGGAACGCGACGGCCTTCGGCATGGAGAAACTGCTGGCCGCCGAACGGTTTCTCGTCGAGTCGCTCGGCAAGGCGGGCCTGCCACCGGAGCGGCAGGGCTACGAGGTCAGGGGGCGAAAGGTGCACAACGTGGTGGCCGAAATCCCGGGCGCCGAGCATCGCGACGAGATCCTCGTCGTCGGCGGCCACTACGACTCCGCCGTCGGCACGCCGGGCGCCAACGACAACGCCAGCGGCGCCGCCGCCACGCTCGCCCTGGCCCGGGCCTTCGCCGCCCGTAAGCCCGCGCGGACGGTCCGGTTCGCCTTCTTCGTCAACGAGGAGCAGCCATGGTTCCAGACGGACGACATGGGGTCGATGCGGTACGCCGCCCGCTGCCGGGAGCGGCGCGAGAACGTGGTGGGCATGCTCAGCCTGGAGACGATCGGCTACTACAGTGACGAGCAGGGCAGCCAGCGGTTCGACAGCTGCCCGCCCTTGCGGCTGCTCTACCCGGACACCGGGGATTTCGTCGCCTTCGTGGCCGACCCGAAGTCGGCCGACCTCACCCGCCGGGTCGTCCGGTCGTTCCGGGGCGGCACGCGGTTTCCGGCCTATGGCTGCTGCCTGCCCGACATCATCGCGGGCGTGGGCTGGTCCGATCACTGGTCGTTTTGGCAGGCCGGCTATCCCGCGGTGATGGTCACCGACACGGCCCCCTTCCGCTACCCGCACTACCACGAGGCGGAGGACACGCCCGACAAGCTCGACTACGAGCGACTGGCCCGCGTCGTCGCCGGTCTGGAGCGGGTGGTGGGCGAACTCGCGGGAGGGCGGGCCGACGCCGGCGGCGTCAGGGCCGCTGGGCCTCGATCAAGTGGTAGCCCTTGACCTCCTCGCGGGTGACGTTCGTCCACATCCGCGGCAGGTTCTCGACGTACCAGTTCGGCTGCTTCGTCACCACCAGGAGCGTGCCGCCCGGGGCGAGGGCCAGCCGGGCCGATTCCACGAACAACTCCGCGAGGCGGAAGTCGGAATAGTAGGGAGGATTGGCGAGCGCCAGATCCCAGTGTCCCGGCTCGGGCACCCGCCCCGCCGCCTCCAGCGCCACCGACAGGTTGGCGAGATGATTGTGCTCCGCGGCCCGGCGGGTGCACTCGACCGCGCGGGCGGATGCGTCGAAGGCGTGGACGCGGACGGTCGCGTTGCGGGCCGCGATGCCCAAGGTCACGCAGCCCGAGCCGCAGCCGATGTCGAGCACGCGGGTCTCGGGGGCCACGTCGACAGCGTTGAGCAGGTGCCGAGCCCCGGGATCGATCCGCCGGTGGGCAAACACGCCGGGCCGCGTGAAGGCCGTGAGCAGGCGGTCGCGGTCACGGAACACGAACTCGCAGGAAAAGTCGCGGATCTTCGTCGGCACGCGGGTCTTCTGCACGACGTAGGCGATCGTGCCCGCCTTCGCCTTGCGGTCGGCCTGCTCGAGGGGCCGCACGCGGACCGTCTCGCCGGTCTCGGCGAGCTGCTCCCGCAGCCACTTGTCCCGCGGGTTGTCGATCGCCGCCACGAGGTGGCCACCGACCGCGAGGTTCTCCAAGGCCTGCTGGAGGATGTCGCGGGAGAGTTCGCCCTCGCCGTCCTTCGCCAGCGGCACCACGGCAAGGTCGTAGGGGCCGGGCGGCATGTCCGGCACGCACTCGGCGACGAGATTGCCCGGAGCCGGCGCCCACGCCTCGCGGGCCGCCGTGCACGGCTGGAGGTCGAGGAACCACGCGACGGCCGTGGCGTCCGGCCGCTCGGCCGCCAGCGCCCGGGCCGCCTGGCCGCGGCCGGCCGACGTGCAGACGATGCGGCGGGCGGGCAGCGACCGGGCGACCGCGAGGGCATGGGCCTCGGCGGGGCGGGCGGGCAGCGGCTCGGCGGCGATCGTCATGGCCCACCGAGCATACCCCGGTTCACTCGGGACGCGGCGGCCGCTCGAAGTCTCCCGGCGGGCCGCCGGGGCCACCCGGGCCACCGGGCCCGCCGCGGCGCCGCTGCTGCATCTCGGCCGCGAACTTCTCCATCTCCGCCCGGTCGAGCTTGCCGTCCCCGTCCGCGTCGAACGACATCACCCGCTCCACGAACCGTTCCGGGCCAGGCGCACCGGCGGGAGGCCCGCCTTGCGGCCGCTCCCCGCGGGGTCCGCCGAACTCGCGCGGCGGCCGGCCTTCGGGCCGCTCGCCACGCGGCGGCCCATCGAACTCGCGGCCTGGTCCACCGCCGTCGCGTGGCGGCCGCCGGCCCTCGAAGCCTTCGCCATCGGGCCGGCCCGGCCGAGGGGGACGTGGCGGCCGCAACTCCTCGTGGTCGACGCGGCCGTCGCCGTCGCGGTCGAGCGTGGCCACCGCGGCCGACGCGTTCTTGATTTCTTCGGGACTGAGTTCATGGTCGCCGTCGGCGTCGAGCGCCGCCCGCAGCGGATCGTGCGGCGGGCCGCCGGGGCCGCGGCCCGGGGGACCGCCCTCCGGCGGCTGGGCGGATGCCACCGCCGCCAGGGCGACGGCGACCGCGGCCATGAGGACTGCGGCGAACGAGGTGAGGCGATTCATCCGGGGCTCCTTTGGAGTGCGTGGGCTGCCAATCCTTCAACGGCCGACAGCCGGGAAGGTTTCGGCCGGTTTTTCAGCCGTTGAATCGTGCCTGGCAACCGGAAACGGTCGGCGGATTGAAGACAGAGGCGCGAGCCGGGGGAATGGGGGCCGGGGCTGGCCGGGAAACCCTCCGTCGCCTCCGCCATCGCTCACAGGATGCGTTCCCGGCATGGTGCGCTGTTCGGCGGTCGCGATGCTCCGGCTCCTCCGCGTTCCCCGGCCAACCCCTCGTCGTCCGTGCTCGGGAGCCGAGAGAGGCAGGGGACCGGCGGGTCTTTAGTTGGCCGGCTTCGCTTCGGGCAGTGGTTCGAGCGTGAGCGGATCGCGGAGCGGGAGATGTCGCACCTTGCCGCCAAAGAAGTCGTTCATGCTTGCCCGCTTTTCGAGGTCGCCAGCGGCGATCGCGTCCCAGTCACCCACCACGAGGATCGCCATCTTCTCGGGATCGAGGTGCTTCTTGGCCACCCGCAGGAGGTCGTCGGCCGTCGTCGCCTCCACCTTGCCGCGGAACGTCTTCCAGAAGTCCTTCGGGCGGTTCGTCCACTCGTCGTTGACGAACAGCCGCAGCATCGCCGGCTTGCTCTCGAACTGCCGGGGAAACGTCTCGATCAGGCCGCGCTTGGCCGTCTCCAATTCCTCGGCCGACACCTTCTCCTCGCGGATCCGCCGGATCTGGTCGAGGACGATCTTCGTGGCCAGTGCCACGGTCGCGTTCTTGCTCTCGAAGCCGGCGCGGAAGTCGCCCGGGTACGTGACGCGGGGCGTCACCGCGGACCGCACCGAGTAGGCGAGGCCCTCGTTGCTGCGGACCTGCTGCATGAGCCGGCTCGTGAACCCGCCGGCCCCGAGAATCTCGTTGAGCAGCAGGAGCGGGATCGCGTCGGGATCGTCCCGCACGATCGAACGGCCGCCGATCACGACCTTGCCCTGGGGGATCTCCTTGGGCACGTGATAGAGACCGGGCTCGAGCACGGCCGTCGGTGGGGCCGGATCGGGGGCGACGGCGGCCCGCTCCCAGCCGGTGAACGCCTTGGCCAGCCGATCGAGCATCTCCCGCTCCTCGAAGTCGCCCGAGACGGCGATGATCGCGTTGCCCGGATGGAAAATCCGCCCGTGCATGGCGGCGAGTTTGCCGCGGTCGATCGCCGCGACCGTCGCCCCGGTCGGCTCCGAGGCCTCGAAGTGGCCGGCGCCATACACGAGCCGCTTCCACTCACGGCCGAGGATCGAGGCGGCGTCGTCGTTCCGCTGCTTGAGCGCCTCCACCTGCCGGGCCTTGGCGGTCTCCAGTCGCTGCCCGTCGAACTTCGGCGACCGCAGCATCTCGACGAACAGCCGCAGGCTCTCGTCGAGATTGCTCTTCAGGCAGTTCATCGTGGCCGTGGTGAAGGTCTCGTTGGCCGTGACGCCGACTTCGGTGGCGAGGAAGTCGAGCGTCTCGTCGAACGCCGCCGGCTCCGTCTTCTCCGTGCCCCCTTCGCGGACGAGACGGGCCGTCATCGCCGCCAGGCCGGGGGCGTCGGCCGGGTCGAGCGACCCGCCACCCTTGAACGTGATCGAGAGGTTGACGAGCGGGAACTCACGGGAGGGCGCCAGGTAGACGACGGTGCCGTCGGGCAGCGTGCGGCGGAAGGCGGCCGGATCGGGGGGCTCGAAGGCGAGCGGCGCGAAGGCGATCTTTTCGGGTCGGTCCGGGATGGCCGGAGCGGTTCCCTTGGCCGGGGACGATGCGGTCGGCTTGATGGCCGCCGCAGGCGCCGGCGCGACGGGCGCGGAGCAGGAGGCCGTGAGCAGGGCCGCGGCGGCGAGCAGGACGGGAAGAAGGCGGTTCATGGTTGCTGTCTTCGGTTCGGCGGTCAGTCGGCCTTGCGGCGATAGATGGCGACGCTGCGGTTGCTGTCCTTGAAGTACCGGCCGAGGACCCGCTGCACGTCGGCCACGGTCACGGCCTCGTACTTCGCCGGCCCCTCGTTGATCTCCCGCCAGTCGAGCACCGCCTCCGCGAAGGCGAGTTGCACGAGCAGCGACATGTTGTTCTCGAGCTTGCGGTAGTTCTGGGCCGCGATCCGGTTCTTCACCTTCCGCAGCTCCCGCTCCGGCACGCCCTCCTTCTGCAGCCGGGCCAGTTCCTCGTACCAGGCCTGCTCGAGGGCCTCGGGCGTGGCCGCCCCGCGGGCCTGCGCGGAGACGGCGAACAGGCCGGCGTACTTGCGGGTGTCGGAATACGACTGGGCCGTCGCGGCGATGCCCCGGCCCTCCACGAGGCCGGTGTAGAGCCGGCCCGTCCGCTCGTTGAGCAGTTCCGAGAGGATGTCGAGCGGATAGCTGTCGGCGTGCCCGGCGGGAACGGTGTGGTAGCGGATCTCGATGCCCGGCGGCACGTCGCCAGCGGCGTTCATCCGCTGCTCGGCGAGCTGCTCGACCTCGAGCGTGACGACCGGCGGCGGCTTCCGCGTGCCGGGGTCGAGCCGGGAGAAATATTTCTCGATCAGCCCGCGGGCCTGCGTGGGATCGAAGTCGCCCACGAGGATGCCGACCAGGTTGCCGGGCCGGTAGTAGACGTTCCAGTAGTCCTGCGCCTGCTCGAGTGTGTAGCTGTTCAGGTCGCTCGGCCAGCCGATCACCGGCCAGGAGTAGCCGCTCGACGCCCTGTTCTGGGCGTCGAACTGCTCCTCGAACCGACCGGTCGGCGTGCTCTCCGTCCGCAGCCGCCGCTCCTCGTGGACCACGTCCCGCTCCGAGTAGAACTCGCGGAACACGCTGTCGTGCAACCGGTCGCTCTCCATCCAGGCCCACAGCTCGAGCTTGTTGGACGGCACCGTGATGAAGTAGCAGGTCAGGTCGTAGGTCGTGAAGGCGTTCATCCCGCTGCCGCCGGCCTTCGTGTAGACCTGGTCGAACTCGTCCTTCACGATCGTCGCGGCCGTGGGGCCGCCCGGGCCGCGGCCCTGCTGGGCCTTGATCAGCTCGTCGAGCTTGCCGCGGAGCACGCGGATCTCCTGCGAGTCGTTGGCGGGATCCCAGGGGTCGTCGATCTCGCCCTTGAAGAACCGGTCGGACTGCCGGGTCCAGACGAGCCGGTTGATCTCGTCGCGGAGGGCCTTCTGCTCGGCCCGGTAGCGGGCGTCCTTGCCGGGATCGCGGGTGCCGATCGTGTCGGGGCCCTTGAACATCATGTGCTCGAAGAAGTGGCTGATGCCGGTGATTCCCGGCCGTTCGTTGACGCTGCCGACCCGGGCCACCCAGCCGGCGCTCACGACATTGGGCTGGTCGCGCCGGGGCACGAGCAGGAAGACCATCCCGTTGTCGAGCCGGAACTCCTCGACCGCCACCTGCTGGCCCATGGCACGGGGGGGCAGGG
>JBJTHX010000469.1:0-3064 GCA_046094745.1 Planctomycetia bacterium | reverse complement strand
CTGGTCTGCAAGGGCTTCAACGCCGACTTCGACGGCGACCAGATGGCCGTGCACCTGCCGCTGTCGATCGAGGCCCAGGTCGAGGCCCACACGCTCATGCTCTCGACCACCAACCTCTTCCGGCCCGCCCCCGGGGCGCCGATCATCCCCTTGAACTGCATGCCGCGGTACTTGCCGCAGGAGCACTCCCAGTCCTTCTCGGGACCGAAGATCTTCTCGCACATCAGGCCGTCCTTCTCCGGACGGTACGTGCGGTAATTGATCGTCTCCGGCTTCTTGACCTCGCCGAACGACCAACTGCGGATGTCGTGCGGCCTGGCCAGGCTGATCTTCACGGCCGAATAGTCGTTGACGCGATCGTAGGTGGACTCACCGATGCTCACGTGTCATCTCCTGTGGTTCTTGCAGGGCCGTCTGGGTCGACCGTCTTGTCTCAACCGGGTAGCTCGGGGTCGGCGGAAGCTCGAGGAGCCTTGGGCCGCCGCGGCCCACCGCGACGAGACTTCTGCCGCCCCGAGCGGGCGTGCCGTTCAAATCCTTCGTTTTTCCAGTGACATGTTCAGCGCGAGGCCGCGAATCTCGTTGGTGAGCACGTCGAAACTGGCGGGCGTGCCGGCCTCGAGCGTGTTCTCCCCCTTGACCATGCTCTCGTAGATCTTGGTCCGCCCCTCGACGTCATCGCTCTTCACCGTCAGCAACTCCTGAAGGATGTAGGCGGCGCCGTAGGCCTCCAGCGCCCACACCTCCATCTCGCCGAACCGCTGGCCGCCGAACCGGGCCTTGCCGCCCAGGGGCTGCTGCGTGATGAGCGAGTAGGGACCGGTCGAGCGGGCATGCACCTTGTCGTCGACGAGGTGATGCAACTTCAGCATGTAAATGTAGCCGACGGTCGTCTCCTGCTCGAGCCGCTCACCCGTGCGGCCGTCGAACAGCTGCGCCTTGCCGTGCTTCGGCAGGCTGGCGTCGGCGAGCACCGCATTGATGTCTTCCTCGCTCGCCCCGTCGAAGACCGGCGTGATCGCCTGAAAGCCGAGCACCTTGCCCGCCCAGCCGAGGTGGGTCTCGAGAATCTGGCCCACGTTCATCCGGCTCGGCACGCCGAGCGGGTTGAGCAGGATCTGCAGCGGTGTTCCGTCGGCGAGGAACGGCATCTCCTCCTTGGGCAGAATCTTCGCGATCACGCCCTTGTTTCCGTGGCGACCCGCCATCTTGTCGCCCACTGAAATGACCCGCTTCGCGGCGACGTAGACCTTGACCATCTGCAGCACGCCCGGGCGGAGTTCGTCGCCACGCTTCATGCTGTTGAGCCGCCGCTCGCGGGCGTCGATCGCATCCTCGACGGCGGGCCACATGGTCTTCACGAGCCGGTCGACGTCGGCCTTCCGCTGCGGCGAGCGGATGTCGATCGCCTCGGGCCTGAACTCCGCGGCCCGTTCCGCCACCACCTTATGGTCCTGGTTCCGCACGAGCGGACTGCCGTCGGCCGCCGTCAGCGGCTTCTGCAGCACCTTCTCGATTTCGGCGACCATCGCGCCGAACGCCTCGGCGACGCGCAGATTGCCCTCGTTCTCCGCTTCCTTGAGCTGCTTTTCGAACTCGCGTCGCTCGTCTTCCGACAGGCTCATGCGTCGCGAGAACTTCTCGGTCGCGATCACGATGCCCTCGACGCCCGACGGCACTTCGAGCGAGTCGTTCTTCACGTCCTCGCCGGCCCGCCCGAAAATGGCATGCAGCAGCTTCTCCTCGGGCGTCAGCTCGGTCTTGCTCTTGGGCGACACCTTGCCGACCAGGATGTCACCGGGCCGCACGTAGGTACCGATCTTGACGATGCCGGTCTCGTCGAGGTTGTGGAGGGCCCGCTCCCCGACGTTCGGGATGTCGCGGGTGAACTCCTCGCGACCCAGCTTCGTGTCGCGAATCTCGATGTCGTACTCCTCGATGTGAATGGAGGTGTAGACGTCATCCTCGACGAGCTCCTCGCTGATGATGATCGCATCCTCGAAGTTGAACCCGTCCCAGGCCATGAAGCCGACCAGCACGTTGCGGCCCAGCGCGAGTTCACCCTTGTAGGTAGCGGCGCCGTCGGCGATCACGTCGCCCTTCTTGACCTCCTGGCCGAGCGTCACGATCGGCTTTTGATTCTGGCAGGTCCGCTCGTTGAGCCCGACGTACTTCCGGAGCCGATAGACGTCCGGTGCGCCCGAGCCGGTCGAGATCTCGATGGTCTCGGCGTCCACGTAACTGACCGTGCCCTTACGGGCGGCCCGCACGATGAGACCCGAGTTCGTGGCCACGTCCCGCTCCATCCCGGTGGCCACGATCGGCGGCTCCGTGATCAACAGCGGCACGGCCTGCCGCTGCATGTTGGAGCCCATCAGCGCCCGATTGGCGTCGTCGTGCTCGAGGAAGGGAATCAGCCCTGCCGAGACGCCCACCATCTGACTCGGAGCGACGTCGATGTACTGGATCTCCTCGGCCGGCACGAGCACGAAGTCCCCGCGGTAGCGGGCGATGATGTTCTCGCCCACGAGCTTGCCGTCGACGACGGTCGCATCGGCCGGGGCCAAGTGAGCCTCGTGCTCCTCGTCGGCCCGCAGCCAGACCACGTCGTCGGTCAGCCGGTTCTTCAAGACCTTGCGGTAGGGCGTCACCAGGAAGCCGTAGGAATCGACGCCGGAATAGATCGCCAGGCTCGAGATCAGGCCGATGTTCGTCCCTTCCGGCGTCTCGATCGGACAGATCCGCCCGTAATGGGAGATGTGCACGTCGCGAACCTCGAAGCCGGCCCGCTTGCGGTTCAGGCCACCCGGCCCGAGTGCCGACAGCCGCCGCTCGTGCGTCAGCATGGAGAGCGGATTGGTCTGGTCGACGACCTGCGAGAGCTCACCGCGGCCGAAGAAGTACTCGATGGCTGCCGAGATGCTCTTCGGATTGATGAGCGTCCGCGGCGACATCTCGGCCACGTCCTTGAGGCTCATCCGCTCCTGCACGGTCCGCCGCAGCTTGAGGAAGCCCTTCCGCAGCTCGTCGCTGGCAAGCTCGTCGATCGTCCGCAGCCGACGGT
>JBJTHX010000468.1:0-2742 GCA_046094745.1 Planctomycetia bacterium | reverse complement strand
CGCGCGAACTGGCGCCGAAGGCGAGGATCGGCACGTGGAGGCCTGTCGAGCCAAGCGGGCGGGTCTGCATGCGGTCGTCCGGTGATTCAGAAGGTGCGGCAGCCGAGCGACACCAGGAGGTTCGCCCACGGCTGCGTGTCGGCGGTCTGGATGGTGAGCACGTGGTCGTCCGAGGCGACGGCCGCATAAAAATCCCACTTCACGATCGGCTCGAGCTTGACCTTCGAGCCGGCCGCCGCGAGGGCCCGGCGGTAATCCGCCCACACCGGCGGGTCGCCGGGGGTGGCGGCGGCATAGGAGTCGGCGCGGTCCACGCCCATCGTGTTGACCTCGTCGATGCGGACGGCGCCGAGGATCGCCTCGAAGACCTGCAGGACCGTCGGGATGCCCGGCGCGAGCTGCAGCGACACGAGCTCAGCCCGGGGACCGCGCTTGTTCTCGGCCGGGTAGTTGCCGTCGGCGATGAGCACCTTCGAGTGGTGCCCCGAGCGGGCGAGGACACGGAGGATGTCGGGGTGGAGCAGCGGACCGTTGATCATGGAGGCAGCCTTTCGGAATCGGATCAGCCTGTCGTGGATGCGCGGAAGCTGGCGAGACTCCGGCGGGCCGCCTCGAGCGGCGTGGGTAGTGGAAACACCTCGGCCGAGAGGAAGCCGCGATAGCCTATCGCGCGGAGCGCCGCGACGCAGGGTGCCACATCGGTGTGGCCGCAGCCGACGGCCTGGCGGTTCGAGTCGGCCCAGTGGACGTGGCCGACGACGTTGCCGCAGGTGACGAGCGCGCCGGCCATGTCGGCCTCCTCGATGTTCATGTGGAAGAGGTCGCAGAGCAGCGTCACGTTGGCGATGCCCCGCGACCGGAGAAACGCCGCGGCCTCCGCCTGCCGGTTGAAGAGGTCGGTCTCGTAGCGGTTGAGCGGCTCGTAGAGCAGCGGCTTGCCGTGGCGGGCGGCGCGGCGGCCGAGGTCATGGAGCGCGTCGGCGAGCAGGTCGAGGGCCGCGTCGCGGGAGACGTCGCCGCCGCTGCGGCCCTGCATCGAGCCGATGATCGCGGGGGCACCGAGGTCGCCGGCGGCGTCCACGATCCCGCCGATGAACTCTCTGGCCCGCGAGCGGTTCCCGGCGTCGGCATGGCACAGTGAGAGGCCGTGCTTCACCCATCCGGCGCCCGTGCCGGCCGCGGCGAGCGCGAGGCCATGGGCCGCGAGCGTCCGGCGGAGCGTGGCGTCGGCCAGGTCGTCCCGGCCGGCGGCGAAGACCTCGACGGCGTCGAAGCCGAGTTCGGCGGCGGTGCGGCAGCCCGCGGCGAGGTCGCCGTGGAACACGAACGGCCCGCGGGCGGCCTCCGGCACGAGGCAGATCGTGACGGCGGATTTCATCGCCGGCCTCCGCGTCCGTCGTCCGCCGGCGCCGCGCCGCTCATCCGATGAACAGCGGCTTGAGGTGCCGGTCGTAGATGTTCTCGGTCACCTGCCGGGCCACGACCTCGCGGTTGGCGACGAGCAGGTCGGTGTAGCGCGGGCCCTGCTTGGCCGCCACCTTGAACGACACGTGGAGGAGCTGCCGCACGTGTGGATTGAAGTCGGGGCAGGAGGGCACGTGGCGGATCGCGGCGGCGAGCCGCGGGCCGCTCCAGCCGTTCACCTCCTCCGCCGCCGGCAGCTTCGCGCGGTCGATGTCGATCACCGACGCGTAGGGCGCGCAGAGCTCGTCCACGTGGTCGAGCGCGTAGGCGTAGATCTCCCGGGCAAGGGCGAGCCCGTCGCCCCCGGCCTCGGCGAGGCCGATCACCTCCTCGAGCCAGGTCGTGCCGGCCGTCTTCAGGTGCACGCCCGCGCCGGTGCGGGCGAGCGTGCGCCGGATCACGGGATAGAGCGAGAACTTGTCGCTGCCCGAGTGCACCGAGAGCTTGAGCGACTCGGGCAGCCCGTAGTGCCGGGCCGCGAACGCGCACACCGCGACGTCGTCGGAGAACTCCTGCTCGAACTTCGCAAGGTCGCCGACGTAGTCCACGCCCTTGTTGAACCGGCCCGTGAATTTTGGTGCGACCGTGTGCAGCGGAATCTTCTCCTCCGCGAGCAGCGCGAGGATCACGAGCAGCTGCGGAGGCGTCTGCGGCTCGTCGGTCTCGTCCATGCTGACCTCGACGACCACGTCGGTGCCGCGGGCCGCCGCGATGTGCCGCCAGATCTCGCCGGCCTCGCGGCAGGCGAGCAGGTACTTCGCCGCGATGGCGGCGACCGAGTCCTCCGAGAGCCGGATCACCTTGGCAATGCCTGGTACCGACAGGGGCTTGCCGAGCTCGGGATGGCGGGCCACGAAGGCCGCGACGTCCGCCGCGGGGGCGGGCTTGCCGATCGAGTCGGCGACGTCGATCGTGAAGAAGTCGCTCGTCGGCAGGAACCGGTCGACCGTGTCGAGGCGGATGTGGTCGGCGTCGACGAACCACGGATGGGGCCACTTCCGCGCCGCCACGGCGGCGGCCGCCGCGGCGCGGACGCTCGCCGGCTCGCTGCCGATGAAGGTGTGCTCGCGGTTCGACTTGTTCCACACCGGCGCCACGACCACGCCCGCGGCGGCGAGCCGCTCGAAGGCGGCGAGCTGGGCCTCGGCTTCGTGGGCGAACCGGTCGCCGACGCCGAAGGAGAAGCGGGGGAGGGTGAGCATGCGGCGTAGCGTACGCGAAGACCGCCGCGTCGACGATGGCCCCGGCTCGCGTGTGCAGCCCGGGCCCGAGAAACCG
>JBJTHX010000467.1:0-11100 GCA_046094745.1 Planctomycetia bacterium | reverse complement strand
TGCACGGCGGCCGGCTCGACGCCCGCGGCCCGGGCCAGCAGCGGCACCGCCAGCATGGCGGCCACGACGAACAGGTCCTGCAGGAGCAGCACGGCCACCGCGATCCGGCCGTGCGGCGCGGCCGTCTCGCCCCGATCGGCGGGGAGCGTGTGCACGATCGCCGTGCTCGACATCGCCACCAGTAGGCCCGCGAACACGGCCTGCGGCAGCGTGCCCAGGTACCAGCAGGTGGCCGCGGCGACGAGCGCCGTCGTGCCGACGATCTGGGGCAGGCCGATCCGCGCCATCAAGGGCAGCATCACCACGAGCCGGGCCAGCGAGAACTCGAGGCCCACCGTGAACAGCAGCACCACCACGCCGATCTCGGCGAGCACCTCGACCACCTCGACGTCGGAGACGAGCGACAGGCCGTAGGGCCCGACCAGGACGCCGGCCACGAGCAGGCCCACGACGCTCGGCACCCGGGCCCGGCCGAACGCGAAGACCACCGCCGTGGCGACGGCGAACACGACGACGAGGTCGATGAGGAACATGGCGGGAATGTAGCGGCCGACGGCACGGGCCGCGACGACGTCGCCCAGCCCCGCGATCCATGTCGACAGCCGCCGGGGAACGGGCGTGTTTCGCCGGCTCCAGGGCCGCCAGGCCCTCTTGGGCCCGGCCGGGGGTTCTGCTAGCCTCCCGCCCCCTCGGAGGCCCGACCATGTCGCACCGCTTCGCCCTCCTCGCCATCGCCTGCCTGCCGCTGGCGGTGCCGGCCCGCGCCGCGCCGCCTCTTGCAGGGGATGGCCAGTTCGAACTGCGAGTCGAGAGCGAGTTGTTCGCAGACGGCGGCGCCGCGCCGGTGGCCCGCAGCCTGACGCTCTTCCAGGGCGACGTCGCCTGGGACTTCCTCGAACTGGCGGAGCCGGCTGCGGCCGACGAGGCGGGCATGCGGCTCGCGGAGATCGTCCTCCACGATCCGGCCCGCGAGCGGGTGGTCGTCATCGACCCCGCCCGCGATGTGAAGACGCAGATCGACACCATCCGGCTCGAGCGGTTGAGTGTGTCGCTGGCGAAGTGGGCGCGGGGGGCCGACGACAGGCTCGTCCGCTGGGCGGGCGGTCCGGACTTCGGCGACGGCATCACCGAGAAGGACGAGGCCCTGGAACTCGTCGGCCCGCGGGTGCGGTACGCCGTCGCCTACGCAGCGGCGCCCTCCACGGCGGCGGCCGCCACCTACCGGCGGTTCGCCGACACGGCGATCCTGTTGAAGGCTCTCATGCAACCCGGTGGCATCCCGCCGTTTCCGCGGCTGGCGCTCAACCGCCGCATCGAGGCCGCGGGCGCGATTCCCGCCGAGGTGGCGCTCGAGATCGACCCGAAACTGGCCCTCGTCGCCGGCCGGCCGAATCGGCTCAAGTGCGTGCACAAGTCGCACCCGCGGCTGCTCGCGGCGGACCGGCGGCGGATCGAGGACGGCGAGGCGCACGTGGCCTCGGCGCGGGCGGTCGACGTGGCCGCGTTCGTCGCCGTGGAGCCGGAGCGACAGCCCGAGCCGTAGCAGGAGCGGGGTCCGCCGCACGACCGGCATAACGCGCGGCTCCGGCGCCTCTTCAAGTCCGCGGCAAGAAAGTCCGCCCGACCGGACGATGTTCCCCTTGGCTCAAACCTTTCCCAACCCGTCGTCTCGCGACGCTCGGGCCGCTGGAGGAGGCGGCGACGGGGGGAGAGCCGGGCGCCCGGGGGCGTCTGGAGCCGACGGTGCCCGCTCGCGAACCAGTTCGCGGCGGTCACGTCATGGGTGCACGATCCCCGCTACATTCATTCCAGCCCAATCATCCATCAGGAACGGAGGCTTTCGATGCTGGTGCTTTCCCGGAAACAGAACGAACGGATTCGGGTCGGCGACTCGGTGGTCGTGACCGTGGTGCGGGTCAGCGGCGACAAGGTGCGGATCGGCATCGAGGCGCCGGCCAACGTGCGGGTGCTGCGGGACGAACTCGACGAGGAGAGTCACGGCACCGTGACGCTCGAGCCCTCGGCCGAGCTGCCGATCCCGCGGCTGCTGCGGTGCGTGGGCTGATGCGTGGACGAGCCGCACGGCCGACGAACTGAAGACGACGACGAGCCGTCGCACCGCCCCGGCCGGCGGCTGCGACGGCGCGTGCTCGGCGGGCTCGCGGCGACGGCGGGCGGCATCCTGGCGGTCGTGGCGGTGCTCGGCCACGAGCCGGCCTTCTACCGCGGCCCGGCGGCCGCGGCGGCCAGCGCCGCGGAGCCGCTCGGCCGGCGGCTGATGACCAAGGTCTCGGCGCTGCGGGCGGATTTCCAGCGGCCCGGCCCATGGGCGACCGCGATCACCGCGGACGAGGTCAACGCCTGGCTGGCGACCGACCTGCCCCGCAACCACCCGCGGCTCCTGCCGCCGGGCGTGTCCGCGCCGCGGGTCGCGTTCGGTCCGCGCCGCATGCAGTTCGGCTGCCGCCTCGCCTGCGGCCCGGTGGGCTGCGTGGCGTCGGTCGATGCGGAGGTCGTCCTCCGGGACGTCAACCAGATCGGCATCGTGGTCACCGCCGCGCGGCTGGGAGCGCTTCCCGTGCCGAGCGGGCCGGTGATCAGGGAGATCGACCGGCGGTTCGCGGCCCTCGGCCTGCGCACCGAACTGCGGAGACTGGATGGCCGGACCATCCTCGTGCTCTACAATCCGGGGCCGCAGGCGGCCGGCGGGTCGCGGTACCGGCTCGAGTCGTTCGCGGTCGAGGACGGCGAACTGCTCGTCGCGGGCATCACGCAGGCGGCGGACCCGGCACGACGCTGATTGGCGGCCGCGGCCGCCGGAACCAGAAGGACGGACATGGCACGATTGCGATTCCTGGGCGCCGCGAGCGTGGTGTCGGGCTCGCGGCATCTCGTGGAGGCCGGCGGCCGGCGGGTGCTCGTCGACTGCGGACTGTTCCAGGGCGAGAAGGAGCTCCGCGAGCGGAACTGGGAGCGGTTCCCCGTGCCCCCGGACTCGCTCGCCGCGGTCGTGCTCACCCACGGCCACATCGACCACTCGGGCTGGCTGCCCCGGCTGTCCCGCGACGGGTTTCGCGGCCCGATCTGGGCCACGCCCGCCACGGCCGACCTGCTCGGCATCCTGCTCTACGATTCGGCCAAGTGCCAGGCGGAAGACGCCCTCTATGCCAATCGCAAGGGCTACGCCAAGCATCGGCCGGCGCTGCCGCTCTACGACGAGCGGGACGTCGACCGCGTCCTGCGGCTGGTCCGGCCGGTGGAACGCGAGGAGTGGTTCGAGCCGGCGGCGGGCTTCCGCTGCCGGTTCCACGAGGCCGGGCACATGCTCGGCAGTTCGTTCGTGGAGATGGAGGCGGCGGCCGACGGCCCCGCCGCCCGGCCGCATCGGATCGTCTTCTCCGGTGACGTGGGCCGGTTCGACGCGCCGCTCTACAAGGACCCGGTCGGCCCGCCGCCCTGCGACTATCTGGTCTGCGAGAGCACCTACGGCGACCGCGACCACCCGGCCAGCCGGCCGCTGGAGGAGCTCGAGGCGGCCACGAAGGAGGCGATCGCCCGCGGCGGCATGATGCTCGTCGCCTCGTTCGCCATCGGCCGCTGCCAGCAGTTGGTCTACCTGCTGCGGACGCTGATGGCGTCCGGCCGGCTGCCGGAGGTGCCGGTGTGGGTCGACTCGCCGATGGCGGTCGCCGCGATGGAGGTGTTCCGCAAGCACGGCCAGGAGCACGACTTCAGCGAGGCGAAGATGCAGGGCGTGGCCGAGGCGCTCGCCAGCCCGTTCGTGCGGATGGCGAAGAACGCCAACGAGTCGAAGGCGATCAACGCCCACGAGGGGCCGGGAATCGTGATCGCCTCCAGCGGCATGATGAACGGCGGCCGGATCCTCCACCATCTCGCCCGCCGGCTGCCCGACCCGCGGACGACCGTGCTGGTGGCGGGCTTCCAGGCGATCGGCACCCGGGGCCGAAGCCTGATCGACGGGGCGCGGTTCCTGAAGATCCACGGCCGTGACATCCCCGTGAAGGCGGCCGTCCGCCGGGTCGACGCCCTCTCCGGCCACGCCGACCGCGGCGAGATCGGCCGCTGGCTCGGCGGCCTGCCGGCGCCGCGGCGGACGTTTCTCGTGCATGGCGAGCCGCCGGCCGCCCGCGGCATGGCGGCCTTCCTCGCGGAGACGCGGGGGTGGAACGTGCAGGTGCCCGCGATCGGGGATACCTTCGAACTGGAGTCCTGACGGGTCCCGCCCCGTCCACGAGGAGCACGCCATGGCCAAGAAACCGAAGGGAACCGATCGGCCCGCCGACGCCGGCAAGCCGAAAGCCCGCAGCATCCTGCCCGACACCGTCCTCGGCGACGACGTGGCGCTCGTGGCGGAGAACATGGAGCGGATCCTCAGCTCGCCGAGTTACAGCCTCGCCCAGGAGGATCCGGCGCTGCTGCAGCGGGTGGAGATGCGGGGCGTACGGATGCTGCTCGAGCTCGGCAAGCCCGAGCTGGCCCTGCAGGCCGACAACATCGAGTCGACCGTGCTCGTGTTCGGCGGCACGCAGATCGTGGAGCGGCACGCGGCCAAGCGGCGGCTGTCGGAGGCCCGGCGGGCCGTCCAGGCGGCGCTCGGCGACCGGCGGGCCAAGCGGGAGGTCGAGCGGAGCCTGAAGCTGCTCGAGTTCTGCCGCTACTACGACGACGCCCGCGAGTTCGCCCGGATCGTGTCGATCGACAACCAGTGCGAGGACAAGCGGCACTACGTGATCGTGACCGGCGGCGGGCCGGGCATCATGGAGGCGGCCAATCGCGGCGCCTTCGACGTGGGCTGCAAGTCGATCGGCCTGAACATCAAGTTGCCGGCCGAGCAGCAGCCGAACCCCTTCATCACGCCGGAGCTCTGCTTCCAGTTCAAGTACTTCGCCCTGCGGAAGTTCCACTTCATCCTCCGGGCGGCGGCGGTCGTGCTCTTCCCCGGCGGGTTCGGCACGCTCGACGAGATGTTCGAGACGCTCACGCTGCGGCAGACCCATCGCATGCAGCCGGTGCCGATCATCCTCTACGGCCGCGACTACTGGGCGAAGGTGATCGACTTCCAGCACCTGGCCGACTGCGGCGTGGTCTCCGACCACCACCTCGAGTTGTTCACCTACGCCGAGACGCCAACCGAGGCCTGGCAGCAGATCCTCGACTTTCACGCCCGCACGCCGGTGGCGGAGGAGTAGGCGGACCGATGCCCGCCCCGCCCACCGCCGCCCGCGATTCCGGCCCGCGTCCGACGGCGCTGGTCATCGGTGGGGGCGGCGGCATCGGGGCCGAGGTCGTGCAGGGACTCGTGGCCCACGGCTGGTCCGTGGCGATCCATGCCCACGCGTCGTTCGCGCGGGCGCGGGCGACCGCGGAGTCCCTGGCCGCCGCCGGTGTGCCGGCCCTGGCGGTGACGGCGGACCTGCGGGACGAGGGGCCGGTGCGGGCCCTGGTGCACCGCGTGGCCGACCACTTCGGCAGCATCGACGCGCTGGTGACCTGCGCGATCGGTTGCCGGGAGACGCCGCTGGCCGACCTGACGGCCGACGGCCTGCGGGCCCGGCTCGACCTGGGTCTGATTGGCGTGGCGGTGCTCGCGCAGGAGGTCGGCGCCGTGATGGCCGGCCAGCCTGCCGGCGGTACGATCGTGCTGGTCGGTGAAGCCGCGGCGTCTCCCCCTCGGCCCGGCGGTCTCGCCCGGGCGATCGTCGCCGGGGCGCTTCCCGGGTTTGCGCGGGCGCTGGCCGCCGAGTTGGCGGATGCCCGCGTGCGGGTCCGTGCCATGGAGGCGGAGGAGGAGAGGCCCGTCGCGGAGGCGGCCGCGGCCGTGATCCGCGCCCTGGCCGACGGCTCGGCCGCCTGACCGCGGTCACGCGGCCGGGGCTTCCAGCGGCAGTCGGATCGTGAACGTCGTGCCGACGCCGGGCGTGCTCTTCACGTCGACGGTGCCACCGTGGGCCTGGACGATGTGCTTGACGATCGCGAGGCCCAGGCCCGTGCCCCCCTGCTGGCGGCTGCGGGCCTGGTCGACCCGGTAGAACCGCTCGAAGAGCCGCGGCAGGTGCTCCGGCTCGATGCCACAGCCCTCGTCCCGCACCCGGATCAGCAGCTCGCCGTCCGCGGCCTCCGCCGCCAGCCGGATCGTCCGCCCCGGCTCGCTGTGCTTGATCGCGTTGTCGACGAGGTTGATGAGCGCCTGCTCCAGGAGCGGTGGATTGACGGCCGCCACCAGGTCGGCGGGGGAGTCGGTCTCGAAGGCGATCGACCGTTCGGCCGCCCGCGGCCCGCAGTCGTCGATCGCGGCCGCGACCACACTCCCGATGGGAACCTGCTCCCGCGGCAGGTCGCCGGTGCCTTCCGCCTGCTCGATCCGCGACAGGGAGAGCAGGTCCTCGATGATCGCGGCCAGCCGGTCGGCCTGCCGGGCGATGATCTCGAGGAACCGGCGGGCATCAGCCGGGTCGTCGGCCGCCCCATCGAGCAGGGTTTCGACGAAGCCCTTGATCGAGGCGACGGGTGTCTTCAGTTCGTGCGACACGTTGGCGACGAAGTCGCGACGGACCTTCTCGAGCCGCTGCATGTCGGTGACGTCGTTGAGCACGATCACCGCGCCCCCCTCCCCCGACGCGTCCCGCAGCGCCGTGCCCCGCAGCCGGATCGTCCGGTCGCGGATGCCGTGGAGCACCAGGTCGTCCTCGACCGGCTCGCGGCAGTCGATCGCCAGGAGGGCGAACCGCCGCAGGTCCGGATTGCGGACCACCTCCTGCAGCGGCCGGCCGATGATCCGCCCCAGATCGACGCCGAGCAGTTCGGCCGCCGCCCGGTTGATCCCCAGCACCCGCTGCCGGGCGTCGATCGCCAGCACGCCCTCGATCATGCTGCCGAGCACGGCCTGCTGCTGCGTCCCCTGGCGGCCGATCGTGAGGCCGCTCTCCACGATCTGCTCGCGGAGCAGGCCGAAGGCGTCGGCCAGGTCGGCCAACTCGGCCAGTTCGGTCGCGGGCAGCGGGGCGTCGACCCGCCCGGCGGCGAGTTGCGTGGCCGCGTGCCGCAGTTCGAGCACGGGTCGCGCGGCGCGGCGGGCGAAGAAGTAGCCGGCGAGCATCGCCGCGAGGCCGCAGGCCAGGTGGCCGCCGAGCAGCCGCCGCTGGGCCGCGGTCAGCGCGGCGTCGGCGGCCGTCGAGTCGGTCCGCAGGCTGACGATCGCGGTGGCGGCGCCCGGCGTGCCGTGCGGCACCGCCATCACGAGCGCCCGGCGACCGGTGGCCACGTCGTAGCGGCTGGCGGTCGTCGTCCGCCCGGCGCGGGCCTGCTCCAGGACCGCGGCGTCGAGTGGCACGGCCGGGCCAACGCCGGCCTGCCGCGCCCCGGCGGGATCGAACAGATCCAGCTCGATGCCCGTGGCCCGCAGGCCGGCCGCGGCCGCGGCGAACGCGGCCGGATCGTCCGGCCGGCCATCGCTGCCGAGCAAGCCCATGGCGGCGGCGGCGGCGTCGTCGAGCCGACGGCGCTCGGCGGCGGCCGCGAATTCGGCGAGCCGCACCGACGCCAGCCAGAAGCAGGCCAGGAGCACGCCCGCCACGAGCGCACACCATCCCGCGAACAGGTGCCAGACGAGCCGGGTGCGCGGCATGGATCCTACGGCGGCCCGCAGCGGGAACGAATCACGCCCGGAACCTGTATCCCACGCCGCGGACCGTCTCGATGTAGGAACCGTGGGCGCCGAGCTTCTTGCGGAGGCCCGCCACCTGGACGTCGACCGACCGCTCCGTGACAGGATAATCCTCCCCCTTCACGGCGTCGACGATCTGGGTCCGGGTGAAGGCCCAGCCCGGGCGTTTGGCCAGGAACTGCAGGAGTGCGAACTCGGTGTAGGTGAGATCGACCGGCTTGCCGGCGATCTTCACCTCGTGGCGGCCGGGGTGGATCGACAGCTCGTGGACGTCGATCGTGGTCTCGAGTTCCGCCTGCCGCTGCGACTCGCGCCGCCGCAGGAGGGCCTTGACCCGGGCGGAGAGCACCCGCGGGCTGAAGGGCTTGGTGATGTAGTCGTCGGCGCCGCGGTCGAGCCCCGCGACGACGTCGCTCTCCTCGCTTTTGGCGGTGAGCATGACGATCGGCACGTCGCGGGTGCGGCCCTCGGCCTTCAGCCGGCGGCAGACCTCGAGCCCGTCGACCGCGGGCAGCATGAGGTCGAGCACGATCAGGTCGGGCGGCTGGCGGCGGGCCGACTTGAGGGCCAACTCCCCGCTGGCGACGCACTCCACCTCGTAGCCCTCCTGGGAGAGGTTGTAGCGGACGAGTTCCAGCAGGTCCTCCTCGTCGTCGACGACGAGGATCCGCGCCGGGGACTGGTCGGCCGAGCCTTTCGATCGTGACGCGGCATGCTTCACGGTGTCGTAAGCCTCCAGGGTGACGTGGGCCATGATCGACGCGTCGCGGAAGCGGTCCCCGCCGGCGCACGGCCGCCGGTCGGACAGGGATTATGTCGAGTCCGCCGGCCGGCGCCGGCGTTAGTTTTCCATGAGGTGCGGGGGCGTCAGGAAAGCAGCAGTTCCACGTCCTCCGCGGTCAGGCTCGCGATCATGCTGTCATCGGCCCGGACGATCGATTCGGCCAGTTCCCGCTTGCGGTCCTGGAGGGCGACGATCTTCTCCTCCACCGTGTCGCGGGCGATGAGCCGGTAGGCGAACACCCGCCGCGTCTGCCCGATGCGGTGGGCGCGGTCGACCGCCTGGGCCTCGACCGCCGGATTCCACCACGGGTCGAGGATGTAGATGTAGTCGGCCGCGGTGAGGTTCAAGCCCTGGCCGCCCGCCTTGAGGCTCACGAGGAACAGTCGGCAGTCGGCATCCTCCTGGAACCGGGCCACGCGGGCCTGCCGGTCGGTCGTCCGGCCGTCGAGGTACTCGTAGACGGTGCCCCGGGCGTCGAGCTGCCGCCGGAGGATCGCCAGAAAACTCGTGAACTGGCTGAACACCAGCGCCTTGTGCCCCTCGTCGAGCACCTCCTCGAGATGCTCGAGGAGGGCCTCGAGCTTGGCGGCCGGCTCCTCGATGCGGGCCGGATCGACGAGGCCGGGGTGGCAGGCCGTCTGCCGCAGTCGCAACAGCGCCTCGAGCACGGCGATCCGCGAGCGGCCGATCCCCATCCGGCCGATGCGGCCGGAGAGTTCCTGGCGGAAGTGATGCCGCAGCTCGTCGTAGGCCTTCCGCTGCTGTCCGCCGAGTTCCACGAACAGCGTCTGCTCCGTCTTCTCGGGACGGTCGGAGAGCACCTGGGCCTTGGTGCGGCGGAGCAGGTACGGGCGGACGGCCCGGGCGACGACCTCGGTGCTGCCGCGGCCGTCGGCGAGGAACTTCCGCAGCCGGGTGGCGCTGCCGAGCTGGCCGGGATTGAGGAACTCGAAGATGCTCCACAGCTCGCCGATGTGGTTCTCCACCGGCGTGCCGGTGAGCGCCAGCCGGTGCCGGGCCCGCAGCAGCCGGCAGGCCTTGGCCGCCTGGCTGGCGGCGTTCTTGATCGACTGCGCCTCGTCGAGCACGACGTAGTCGAACTCCGTCTCGCGGAGGTCGAGGATGTCGCGGCGGAGCGTGCCATAGGTCGTGACCACGATGTCCTGATCCGCCAGGCCGTTGCCGGAGTCCTTGCGGCCGTGGCCCGTGTGGTTGAGCACCCGCAGGCTCGGGGCGAACCTCCCCGCCTCCTCGATCCAGTTGAACACGAGGCTCTTGGGGACGACCACCAGCGACGGCCGTGCGGCCACGCCCGACTCCCGCATCACGGCCTGGCGGCGGAGGAACATCGCCAGCACCTGGATCGTCTTGCCGAGGCCCATGTCGTCGGCGAGGCAGCCTCCGAGGCCCATCTGCTCCAGGAACGCCAGCCAGCCCAGGCCTTCCCGCTGGTAGTGCCGCAGGGTGCCCTGGAATCCCTCCGGCTCGTTCACGGCCTCGGGCCGCTCGCCGCGCGCGAGTTCCTCGCGAATCCGCTCGAAGGCCTCGTCGACGTGCGACTGCGGCTGGCCCGCCAAGAGCGCGTCGAGCAGCGCCACCTGGATGCGGCCGTACCGCAGCCGGCCGTCGTGCCGCTGGGCCAGGGCCAGCATCGGCGCGAGTTCGCCGGCGAAGGCCTCGGGCAGGATGCCGAGCGAGCCGTCGGGGAGCTCGACGGCGCGGTCGCCGCGGGCGATGGCCTCCAGGAGCGCCGGCAGTTCGGCCGACACGCCACCGAAATCGACGGACCCAGAGAGCTCGAACCAATCGATGCCGCTGGTCACGTTCCAGGAGACGCTGCCGGCCGGACGGTAGCGGCGGCCCGCCACCTCGACCACCCAGCCGGCCGCGGCCAGCAGGGCCACCGATGCGTCGAGCCGATTGCGGGGGATCTCCACGTGGTGCAAGGCCTCCGTGGCATCGAGCGTTGCGGCCCGCGCGGCACTGGCGCCGTGCCGCGGGAGGATGCCCAGCGCCTCGCGCTCGGCGGCGCGGTCGCGGCGAACGAACATCCGTCGCGCCGTGTCGGCGGCACCTCCGGCGGGGTCGTCGGCGGCGATCTGGATGCCGGCGTAGTCGAACCAGATCGTGCCCGCCATCTGGACCCGCGGCTGGGACCGCCGCCCCGGCCGGACACCGGCGGGCCCCACGTCGGCATCCGCGACGGCCGGCGAGTCGTCGAGCACGAGTTTCGGACGCGGCCGGCCCGACTCGATCCGCCAGCCGGTCCACGCCGGGAGCACCAGCCGCGGCACGTCCGCCAGGGCCGCCAGCCGCTCGATGAGCCCGTCCACCTGACCGCCGGCCACTTCGATCGGCCCGCGCCGCTCGAACTGGTCGATCCAGCCGATCGCCGCCATGCCGCCCGCTTCCGGCACGGCGAGCCGGGCGATCCGATCGGCGAACACCACGAGGCCCGAGCGGAGGATCGCTCGCGGCTCGCCCAGTTCCTTCCGCTGGCTGCCGCGAACGAGCATCCCGCGGAGCGTGGCCTTGGCCGGCCGCGGCGGCGGCTCGTCGTCGTCGCGCGGCTCCGCCCGCCTGGCGGGCCGCACGTCTTCGTCGTCGGGCTCGACGACGAAGGCGAACTCCC
>JBJTHX010000466.1:0-3392 GCA_046094745.1 Planctomycetia bacterium | reverse complement strand
TAGAACCGCCAGCCGAACGTGTCGGAGCCGTGCGAGAAGCCGACGGCCGTCTTGTTGAGGGCGATCACCGCCATGTCCTGCTCGAGCCGGCGGGTGAACCGGGCCAGCGCCTGGGCCGAGAGGCGGCCGGTCGCCGCCGCGGTCGCCATCGCGATCTGCAGTTCGCGGCGGCGGGCGTGGGCGTCGTCGACGTTCTGCTCCTCGCTGACGGGATCGAGGGCGAAGACGCGGATCGGCCAGCGGCAGCGGACGTAGTCGGCGAAGGCCGCCCGGGCCTCGGGGGCCGGGTGCGGGCCATAGAACGGCGCCGGATGGGCCGCGACGGGCGCGGCGTGGCCGCGGGCCGTGGCCGCCTCGCGGAGATCGGCGGCCAGCCGCTCGTCGAGCAGCGCCGACTCGACGAGGATCCCCCAGGCGAGCACGGCCGTCGTCGTGCGGCACAGCGGCGGCCCGGCCGGCTGGGCCTCGCAGCAGACGTCACCCGGCGCGGCGCCCGGCAGGGCGGGGATCAGTTCCGGCCCGGCTTCGTCGCCGGCGCCGACGGCCGCGAAGTACCGGCAGCGGATGGCGGCGATGTCGCGGACCTGCCGGCCGCGGACGAGCGCCGCGAGGTTCCACGCCGGGAGTTCGTCCCAGACGTGCCGCCGGCAGTCGAGCGCGAGGAAGTCCCAGGCCGCCTCCAGTTCCTCGGCCAGATGGCCGCGGACGTCGATGTAGCCGATGCAGGGGTCGTTGGCCGGGTGGCTGGCCAGCGCCGCGCGGGTGTCGCGGATCAGGATCGCGATCTGCGCGGTGCCGGCGACGTCGGCCAGCTGCGTGACCGGGATCGGGAGCCGCGACCGCCGCGTCTTCACGCCGGGCGGGGCCGACGGGGCGACCGTCGGCAGCGTGGCCCGCAGTCCCTCGAGCGCGGCCAGCACGCCCGCGCGGGCCGCGGCGGGCTCGGCCTCTGCGGGAGCGGCGCCGGTGATCGTGGCGGCCCAGGCGATGCATTCCGGGTCGTTGACGCACCAGGTGAGCGCCGGCGCGATCATGTCGACGAGGTCGTTGATCACGAGGCTTTTGAACGTGACCGGCAGCAGGTCGTCGCCCAGCAGGGGCTCGGCGATCACGGTGATCTCGGCGCCGTGCCCCTTGCGGGTGTGCTTGCCGGGCAGGATGGAGACGGGAATGCGGACGAGGTTCAGCGAGTAGCCGGGCGCGTCGGCCGAGTCGTCGCCCTCGTTGATCCGGCGCAGCTGGGCGAGGTGGTTGAGGTAGCGGGACATCTGGTCGAGGTGGACCGTCGGTTCGAGCCCGAGGGGCTCGGCGTCGAAGGGCAGCATGGCCTGGTTCGGCACCGCGGCGAACGGGGCCGTGCGGGCGATCACGACCGGGTCGGCCCGGCCGGCGGCCTCATTGGTGGTGGGCAGCAGCCCCTGGATCGTGTTGATCACGCTGCTGCTCGTGGCCGCCTCGGGCACCGGCACCGCATCGACGCCGCGGCGGCTGCCGGAGGCCGACTGGACCGCGAAGGCCATGCCCAGGAAGGCCTGGTCGCTGCGGCGGATGGCGGCGCTCGTCCGCTCGGTGAACATGCCGAGCTGCCGCCGCATCTGCTCCTCGTACTCGACGCGGTGCCGCGTCAGCCGGCTCTGGCCCCAGACGTCGGGCTGCTTGGCGACGATCGAGCCGTAGGCGTCGATGTGGGCCTCGAGCCAGGCGATCCGGGCGCCGAGGTCCTCGATGCAGGGGTCGATCCCGGGCGTCGGCGGCTGCCGCTGGGCGGCCTTGAGGGGCGCGGCGAGGACGCGAAACGTGCGGCCGATCTCGCCGGCCACGGCGGGGAATGCGACGCCGGAGGCGGCGCAGAGCGCGAGCAGAGCGCGGCGAAGCGAGGGAGCGTGCATGGGCGGGAATCGTGCAGGCGGGGAGAAACGGCGGGACGAAACGGCGGGGACCGACCCCCCTGTGCATCGGCCGGACGAACCGGCACGTTGATTCGCACCGGTGCGACCGGAGAAGTCGCGTCACCTTGCGCACCTTGCCAGCGGGGGAGTCGTGGCGGCGGTCGCGACGAAAAATCGGCGCCCCGCTGCGCTTTTCCGATTGCGGTGCCGGCGGCGGCCGGGATAATGCTCTGCACGTCGCCTGCGCCCCCGCGGCATCCGCTGGCATTTTTTTTGGCCACCATCGCCCACACCCGCCCCGCGTTGGCCCACGGGGTGCATTGGGAATACCTGGTGCCCATCGCGACGGTGCACGTGCTGGCCTGCCTGGCGGTCGTGCCCTGGTGCTTCAGTTGGTCGGGCGTGATCCTGGCGGCGCTGGGCGCGAACTTCTTCGGCACGCTGGGCATCAACCTCTGCTACCACCGGCTGCTCGCCCACCGCAGCCTCGCGGTGCCGCGCTGGCTGGAGCGGACGCTGGCGACGATCGCGCTGTGCTCGCTGGAGGACACGCCCTGCCGCTGGGTGGCCAACCACCGGCTGCACCACCGCCACTCGGACGAGGAGCCGGATCCGCATTCGCCGCGGGATGGCGTGCTCTGGGCGCACATGGGCTGGCTCTTCCGCTGGGTGCCGCAGCGGCGGTCGTGGGCCTTCTTCGAGCAATACTCCCGCGACATCCTCGCCGACGGCTACTACCGCTACCTGGAACGGCATCCGTGGTCGATCGTGATGATCTATGGAACGCACGCGGCCGTGTTCGCGGTCGCCGGCCTGCTCGTCGGCCGCTGGACCGGCGGCGATTGGGCCCACGGGGGGCAACTGGCCGCGAGCTGGCTCGTGTGGGGCGTGTTCCTGCGGACGGTGCTCGTCTGGCACATCACCTGGAGCGTCAACTCGCTCACGCATCTCTTCGGCTACCGCACCTACGCCACCGACGAGGACAGCCGCAACAACTGGTTCGTGGCCGTGATCGCCATGGGCGAGGGCTGGCACAACAACCACCATCACGATCCGGCCAGCGCGAGCGTGCAGCACCGGTGGTGGGAGGTGGACGTGACCTACTATCTGATCCTGCTGCTCGAGCGGCTGGGCCTCGCGACCGACGTGATCCAGCCGCGGCACGTGCGGCAGCGCAGGGCCGCGAGCCCGTGAGATCGCCGGCCAGGCCGCGGTTCGCCGTTGCAGCGGCAGGCGGCGTGTGCTAAGATTCGTTCGTTCGGAATCGATGATGGCGGGTAGCCGACTCTTTTTTCGGCCCTTTCCGCCGCGATCGCATCTCTCGTAGCGACGTTCCGGGTTTGCAGGCCGAGGGCCTGATCTTCCCGCGACGCTGACTCGCTCGGCAGGCCGTGATCCATCGTGGGATCGCCGTGCCACCGTGGCCCTGCTTCCGCTTTCCGTCCACCGTTTCCTCGTGGATGTTCTCCGCCCATGCATTCGTTCAACGACCTCGCTCTCTCC
>JBJTHX010000465.1:0-12218 GCA_046094745.1 Planctomycetia bacterium | reverse complement strand
GCACGGCGCTCCTGCTCGGCCTCGTCGCGCTGGCGCCGGCCGGCGCGCGGCTCATCGTCGCCCACGCCGAGCACGATCTGCGCACGGCAGCGGCGGACGACCGCGAGTTCGTCGCGGCGCTCGCCGCGCGGCTCGGGCTGGAGTGCACCGTGACGCGGCTGGCCGTCCGCCGCCGGGACGCCGCGGGCGGTGAGGGCCTGGAAGCCCGGGCGCGGCGGCTGCGATACCGGTTCCTGGAGGAGGTCTCCCGCGACCACGCGGCCCGCCACGTGCTCGTGGCCCACACCGCCGATGACCAGGCCGAGACGATCCTCCACCGGATCCTCCGTGGCACCGGTCCGGCGGGCCTCGCCGGGATTTCGCCGGCCCGGACGCTGTGCGAGGGCGTGGCCCTCCTGCGGCCGCTGCTCGCCGTGCCCCGGGACGACGTGCGGGCCTTCCTGACCGCGGAGGCCGAAGCCTGGCGGGAGGACGAGTCGAACGCCGACGTGCGGCATGCCCGCAATTTCCTTCGCCACGAGATCCTCGCGCGGTGCGCCGCCGGGCCGTATCCCGCCGTGGCCGCGGCGCTCGTGCGGCTGGGGAGTCAGGCCGGCCGACTGGCGGCCGCCCTCCGGTCCGCGGCCGATCACTTGCTCGCGCTCCATGCCCGGCGGCATGCCGACGGCACGATCGTGCTGCGCACCGAGGGGCTTGTGGGGCTCGATCCACACCTGCGGGCCGAAGTGTTCGCGGCGCTCTGGGAGCAGCAGGGCTGGCCGCGGCGGGACATGACCGCCGGCCACTATGAGCGGCTGGCCACGATGGCCGTCGCGTCGGCGACGTCAGCCGCCGCGGCCGCCGACTTCCCGGGCGGGGTTCGGGTCGTCGTCGAGCGGGCCGGGGCGATCGTCGTCGTGCCGCCCGCTCAGTGACCCGCGGAGGCGATGTCCTGGGCGCGGTAGCCGCCCTGCGAGCGGAAGTACCACCACAACAGCAGGTAGCACGCCAGCATGAACCCGGGGAACGCGGCCATCTTGGCCAGCGTGTCGAACTGGCCGGACTTGTTCGCGGCGGCCAGGGCCGCCGCCGCCTCGGGCGACGTGGCCGCCTCCGCCTTCTGCGGGTCGATGGCGTCGTAGGTCATGCCCAGGTAGGGCTTCTCGACCAGGACCGCCGCCGCCGTCTCGGGGGAAGTCCGCCTGAGTTCGGCGCTCGCCGTGCGTTCCTGCAGGGCGCCGATGAGCGGGAAGCCGAGCACGCCCACCGCGATCATCCCGATGCCGGAAATCGCGTTCAGCGTCAGGGCGCCCCCCTTCGGGCATTGCTCGGCGGTCACGCCGAGCATGGTCGGCCAGAAAAAAGTCTTGCCGATGCCGTAGAGGGTGGCCGCGCCGAAGATGGCCGCCAGCCCGGCGTCGCCGGTCTTCGAGAGGGCGAGGAGGCCGAGGATCGCCATCACGGAGCTGGCGATGAGCAGGCCGATCGGTGACAGGCTGTGCACGATCGGTCCGGCGAAGAACCGCAGCACCATCATGATCGCGGACGTGTAGACCAGCACCCACCCGGGATTGAAGCCGGCCGCCTCCATCGGCTTCTCCATCAGCCCGCTGATCCAGCCGTCCGTGCCGATCTCCGTCGTGGCCAGCGGCATCATGATCACGATGAGCAGGGCGAGGATCGCACGGCCGAAACTGCCCGTGAAGACACCGAACGCGGCCGCGACGGCGGCGGCCAGGGCGACGGCGATCCAGACGTTGAACTGAAAGACCTCCGCGAGCTGGAGGAAGATGCGCCCGAAGCCGACCAGCGCCCCGAAGGCGCCGAACTCGGCGAGCATCTCCCGGTACGACACGCCGGCCTGCTCGCGTTCGCTGCGCGGGAAACGGACGCCGGCCAGCATCACGAGATACAGCACCGCGGGGATCGCGATCGTGCCGAGCACGATCCGCCAGTCGCCACTGCGGGCGGTGTCGGCGAGCATGATCGTGATGATGCCGGCGACGACGAGCCCGCCCGGCCAGCCGGCATGCAGGATGTTGAGCCACTTGGTCTTCTCACGATTGAACATCGTGGCGACGACGGGATTGATGAACGCCTCCACGGTGCCATTGCCGAGCCCGAGGACGATGCTGCCCCAGTAGAGGAGTTGGTAGCCCTTGGCCTGGGCGGCGGCCAGTTGCTCCGGCTGCACCCCCTGGATGGCGCCGTAGGCCATCCCCGCCATGACGAGGTAGATCACGTAGCACAGGAAGGAGAAGAACATCGCGACCTTGTAGCCGATCCGGTCGATCACCAGGCTGAAGAGGATGATCGAGATCGCGAACGGCCAGACGCCGGCACCTTTGAGTGCCCCGATGCCCACTTTGTCGATGCCGAAGTCGGCGCCGAACCGCACGTCGCAGAGGTACATGCGGGTGAAGAAGGCGAACGACGTGGTGACCAGGGCGACGAAACATCCCCAGAAGACGAATTGCTGCCGGATCTCGGGCTCGGCAGCGGGCGGCGGGGTGCGATTCACGGCGTCGTGTCTCCCTGGGAGGGCGAAGGGGTGGCACCGAGCGCAGGAGCGTTCTGCCCCCCGGCCGGCTGGCTCGAAGGCGGCACTATAGCAAGGGCCACAGGCTGGAGAAACGGCGGGTTTTCCGGGGGCCGAGCCGGCCCGGCGGCGGCTTGACCGCCCGCGGCCATGGGCCTAGTTTCCCCGCCCCGTTCGGGCTTCCGGCACCCCTGCGCGCCGGCGCATCCCTCGAGCCACTCCGTGAAACCGCTCGCCGACTTCCTCTGGACGATCGTCCGCTGGTCGCTGCCGCTGACCGTGGCTGGCGTGATCGCCGCCGGCGCCATCGGCTCCGGGCGGTTCGGCGACGTCGTCCGCGGTCGGATCGAGGAACGGCTGCGGCAGGAGTTTCCCGACGTCGCCGTGCGGGTGCAGTCCGCCGGCATCGTGGAGGGAGAGGGGCTCGTGGCCCGCGGCGTGTCAATCGTCGACGCCCGCCTCCCGCCCCAGTATCGCCAACTGGTCTGGATCGACGAGCTGAAACTGGCCTGCTCCACCGACCTTGCGGCGCTCGCCGCCGGGCCGCCGCAGATCACGGCGGTCCGCATCCGGCGGCCGACGGTGCATGCCTGGCGGGCAGGCGACGGCCGCTGGAGCCTGGCGCCGCTCGTGCGGCGGCCCCGGGGCGCCGCGGCCGTGCCGGTGACCGTCGAGGATGCCACGCTCCTCTTGGAGGACGCCGGCCTGCGGTCACGGGCGACGCTGCGCCAGATCGCCCTGGCCATCGACCCGCCCGTCGCCGGCACCGCGGACGCGGCGGTCGTCCGCGGCACGTGTTCCGGCGACCTCTTCGACCAGGCGGCCTTCGAGGGACGGCTGGCGCCGGCCAGCGGCGCGTTCGATGTCACAGGAACCGTCGGCGCCCTGGATCTCTCCAAACGACTGACGGCGACGCTGCCGTTACCGGCGTTGGCGGGCCGCTGGCTCACCGGGCTCGAGGGCCGCCTGGACGTTCGCTGGCGGGCGGCGGGCAGCTTGGCGGCGCTCGACGCGACCGTGTTCGAGGCGACAGGGCGGCTGGAGGCGGGACGGTTTGCCCACCCGCAGTTGCCGTTCGCCGTGAGCGACGTGACGGCGGAGTTCGGCGTCGATCGGCCGGGGCTGCGGTGCGACCGGCTCGAGGCCCGCGCCGGCTCGACCTTGCTGCGGGGCTCCGGCCGGCTGGGTGGCTGGGACGAGGCGGCCGACTTCGATCTGGCCGTCGAGGCCGAGCGGCTGGTCGTGGGCCGCCACTGGGAAGGGCTCTTGCCCGCGGCCCTGACGGACCACTGGAGCCGGCTGCTACCGGCCGGGGAGGTGGACGTCACCGCCCGGGTCGCGCGCCGCGGCGGCGCGATCGAGCCCGACATCGCCGTCCGCTGTCGCAACGTGTCGCTGACCTACTACCGGTTTCCCTATCGGCTCGACCGGACCGTCGGCACCGTGACGTACAAGGACGGCGGCCTCGCCCTGCACCTCACCGGCCAGGCGGGCGGCCACCCGGTGCAGGTCGACGGGCAGTTGGCCCGGGCCGAGGGGGGAACGGCCGGGTTCGTGGAGGTGAAGGGTGACCGCATGCAGATCGACGACGCCCTGCTGGCCGCCATGCCGCCGCGGAGCGCTGAGATCGTCCGCACGCTCCGCGGTGCCGGCACGTTCGGCTTCGTCTTCCGCCACGAGCGGGCGCCGCACCTGCCCGGCGGCCATGCCAACTCCCTGGGTATCCGGCTCATGCAGTGCAGTCTGTGCTACGCCGGCTTCCCCTATCCGCTCGCGAACGTCTCGGGGTTCATCCGCATGCATCGTGGCCGGTGGACGATCCAGGACGTCACGGGCTCCAACGACACGGGCGTCATCCGCTGCTCGGGCGCACTCGATCCGCTCGGTCCGGACGATGGCGAACTGACGTTGAACCTCGCCGGCAACGGCGTGGTGCTCGAGCCCGAATTGCGGGACGCACTGCCGCCCGGGATGCGGCGGATCTGGAACGACCTCGACCCGCGGGGCAACGCGGAGTTCACCGCGACCGTCCGGCACCGGGTCAAGGCCCGGCGGACCGACGTGCGGCTTGCGGCCACGCCGGTCGGCGATACTGTCTCGATCGAGCCCAGCTGGTTTCCCTACCGGCTGGAGCGGCTGCAGGGCAGGCTCGCCCTGGAGGACGGCCGGCTGCGGTTCGAGAACGTGCGCGGCGTCCACGATCGCACGACCGTCGCCGCCGAGGGCACCTGCCAGTTCGCGGCCGACGGCGGTTGGCGGGTGTCGTTCGAGCGGCTCGCCGCGGACCGCTTCCGGGCCGACCACGAGGTCCTCCAGGCCCTGCCGGCCGGGCTGCGACGGGCGGTGTCGAGCGTCGGGCTCGAGGGTCTGCTGTCGCTCTCCGGGGCGGTCGACATCTACTCCACGGCTGCCGTTCCCGTGGTGCTGCCGGACGGCCGCACCGACCTCGTGCCCGGACCCGCGGCCGCGGCCTGGGACGTCGGGGTCGACCTCGAACAGGCCTCGCTCGACCTCGGGCTGCCCGTGGAGCACGTGCATGGCGGCATCCGGCTGCGGGGGCAGAGCGACGGCCGGGGGTGGCAGACCACGGGCGACCTGGCGATCGACAGCGCCATCTGCCGCGGCGTGCAGCTCGCGAGCCTGCAGGGGCCGGTGGCGATGGATTCCGGCGGCGTCCGGTTCGGCACCGCGGCCACCGCGGCGGGCCGGCCGGGCAGCCGGCGGCTGTCGGCCCGCGTCGCCGGCGGCACGCTCCTGCTCGACGGCGCCGTGGCGGCCGATGGCCCCGGCGGGTTCACGCTCGCCGCGACGCTCGGCGATGCCGATCTCGAGCGGATCGCCGGGGAGATCACGGGCGCCGCCAACCGCTACCGGGGCCGCGTCTTCGGCGGCGTCGAGGTGACCGGGTCGCGTGCCGGCCGCCATTCGCTCGCCGGCCGTGGTCAGCTGCGGCTGCGGGATGCCGACATCTACGAGCTTTCGGTGATCGTCGCCCTGCTCAAGATCCTGCGGGTCAAGGCGCCCGACCGCAACGCGTTCAGCACCAGCCTCGTCGACTTCCGCAGCGAGGGCCCGCGTGCCTACCTCGACACGATCGAACTCTCGGGCGACGCGATCAGCCTGGTGGGCAACGGGGAGATCGACTTCGACTCGAACATCAAGCTCACCTTTCGCCCGATCATGGGCGACAGCGAGCGGCAGTTGCCGGCCATGAAGCGGCTGCTCGGCGGCGCCGGCGGGCAGTTCATGCTGGTGCATGTCGATGGCACGCTCGCCAATCCCGAACCCACGACCGAGGCCTTCCCCACGCTCGCGGCGGCGCTGCAGAAGTTCCAGGCCCCGCGGCGCGGTGGCGGCGGGGAGCGGGCGGCGGCCCTCTGGGAGCCGGCACGATGACTCACGGCGGCCCCGCGGGGCGGAAGGCTGGTAAAGTGGGGCGTTCGGGCCGGAGCGGACCCCGTGTGGCGTGGGCCAGTGGAGCGAGCGACCGATGAAATTCGTGAAAATGCACGGCGCGGCCAACGACTACGTCTACATCGACTGCTTTCGCGAGCCGGCGCCGGCCGACCCGGCGGCGCTGGCGCCGCGAATCGCCGACCGCCACCGTGGCGTCGGCGGCGACGGGCTCGTGCTCGTGCAGCCCTCGGCCGTGGCAGCGGCCCGGATGCGGATGTTCAACGCCGACGGCAGCGAGTCGGAGATGTGCGGAAACGGCGTACGGTGCGTCGCCCACCTCGTGGTGGCCCGCGGGCATGCGCCGCCGGGACGGGTGGCCATCGAGACGGGCCGCGGTGTCCTCGCCCTCGACGTCGAGCGGACGGGCCCACGGAGCTCGCGGGTGCGTGTCGACATGGGTGAGCCGCTACTCGAAGCCGCGGAGATCCCGGTCACGGGCTCGGGCCGCATCGTCGACGTCGCCTGCCCGGCCCTCGGCGACCGGGAGCCCTGGTGGGAGACGGCGGGCCTCGACCCGCGGATGACCTGCGTCTCGATGGGCAACCCGCACGTCGTGTTCTACTGCCACGACGTCGATGCCGTGCCGCTGGAGCGGGTCGGGCCGCGGATCGAGACGCATCCGCTCGTCCCGCGGCGGGTGTACGTGCACGTCGTCGGGGTCCGCGGCCGGGGTCACGTGAAGATGCGGACCTGGGAGCGGGGCAGCGGCATCACGATGGCCTGCGGCACCGGGGCGTCGGCCGTGTGCGTGGCCGGCGTGTTGACCGGCCGCACCGTCCGCCGCCTGGCGGCCGACCTGCCCGGCGGGCGGCTCGACCTGGAGTGGGAGGCAGCGGGGCACGTGTTCATGACCGGGCCGGCGGAAGAGGTCTTCGAGGGAACGTGGCCCGGCGCCTGACGGCGGGCCGAGGTCCAAGGAGGGACTGGCGAGCGTGAAGATCAAGTCTCCATTCGCGATCGGTGCCTGGTCGCTTGTGTCCACGGCCGCGATCCGCCAGTGGATGGGCACGCTGGACTTCAAGGCCGACTTCGCCGATCCGACGGTCGACCCCGTGCATCCCGCCTACCGCGGCGCCAAGATCTACATCTTCTGGCACGAGAACATCCTCATGCCGCTGACGCTCCGCGGTCACTCCAACATCTCGATGCTGCTCTCGCGGCACTGGGACGCCAACATCCTCGACCGCGTGGCCCGGATGATGGGGTTCGGCGTGGTGCGCGGGAGCACGTTCCACGGCGGCTCGGCGGCCCTGCGGGAACTGGCCGAGCGGGCGGCCACGGGCAATCTGACGATCACGCCGGACGGGCCGCGCGGACCCCGGCGCAGCCTGGCCCCGGGCTGCGTGTTCCTGGCGAGCAGCCTGCGGATTCCGCTGGTCGCGATGGGCATGGGTTACGAGCGGCCGTGGCGGTTCGGCACCTGGGACCGGTTCGCGCTCCCGCGGCCGTTCACGCGGGCCCGGGCGATCGTCAGCCGCGCGATCGCCGTTCCCCCCGACATCGACCGCGACGCGCTCGAGGCCCATCGCGACGGCGTGGAGCGACTCCTGACGCATCTCTCCGACGAGGCGGAGGCGTGGGCGACGGCGGGCCACCGCCGTCCGAATGAACGGGTGGTTCGCAAGGAGCCCTCACGGGTGGCCCGCTGGGCGGCCGCCCTGCCCGGGCCGGCGGGCGTGCCGCTGGCAGACGAACTCTCCCGGCACGGCCTTGCCGGCCTCGACGCCGCGGGCCGCTCGGCCGCATAGCCGGCCTCAGTCGGGCCGGCCACTGACCGGCCCGACGCTCCGTTCGAGCGCATCGATCCTGGCCCGCAGGCGGCGGATCTCCTCACGGGCGGCCTCGAGCGCGGCGGCAGTCACCGGCCGATCCGAGCGGTAGGGCAGCGTCTCGCCTGGGGCCACGGCCGCGGGGCTGGGCAGCAGCGCCGGCGCGGCCGTCGGCTCGGGGCCGACGAGTGCCCGCTCGAGCGGGAGTTCCAGCGACTGCAGCACGACCTCGGCCTTCTTCGCCTCGCCTCCCGGCAGCACGTACTCGAGTGACACCGGCCTGCCGACCGGCCCGCTGGCCACCAGCCGCGTGAGTTCCTCGGGTGAGCCGACGGGCCGCTCGTCGAGCGCCACGATGACGCTGCCCGGTGGCAAACCGGCCCGCGCCGCGGGTAGGTCCTGCACCACTCCCAGCACGTAGGCGCCCTGCGGTCCGCGGAGGCGAAACCGCGATTGCATGCCGGGGTCGATCGGCACGGTGCGAACGCCCAGGGCCGTGCGGCCGCGGCCCGTCCCCGCGGCTGACGGCGCGGAAGCACCGGCCCTGCCAGCGGATGGAAACGGCGCCGGGGCGGCAGCCGTGAATCCCGCCGCCGGGGCGGCTTGGAAGGCCGACGGTGCGGCTGGCGGCGCCGCCACGACCGAGGCGGCCGGGGGTGACGCGGGGGCGACTGGCGGCTGGGCGGCCACCACGGGCGCGGTCGGGCCGGGGCCGAAGCGGGCCGGGAGTTCGGCCGCTGGCTCGCCGGGAGCTGCCTGCCACTCACGGGGCGGCTTTGGGGCGGGCCGCGGCACGGCGATCATGCGCACGTCCGCGATCGCCTCGTCGCGGGCGACGGCGACGCTCACTGCCTGGCCCGGCGCGAGAGCCGTGAGCGACTGGGCGACGTCGTCGGCGGTCCGCAGGATCGTGCCGTTGACGGCCCGCACTTCGTCCCCGACGCGAATGCCCGCGACGGCCGCAGGGCTGTCGGGCACCACCTCGGCCACCATCCAGCGGCCTGGCGTCCGCGACTCGGCGACGGCGAGCCCGATCCAGCCGTTTCCGGGAACGGCGGCGGGAGATGCCGCCACCGCAGCCGGGGCGGCGGGGGCCGGGGGGGGCGCCCCGGGCCCCGAAGGCAGGAGCAGGCGGTCGCCGCCCGCGATTTGGCCCGGGACGCACGCCCGCGGGGCCTGTTCCTCGGCAGCGGCGCCGCCGATCGCGAGGGAGACGGCGAGGATGATCGCGGCCGCCGCACGGCATGCCGAATCGCGGGGTTTTTCCTGCGCTGCCAAGCGCGTGGCCAGCGAGTCCGGGCTGTCGTGCATGATGCGATTCCGCTGCCTGCGGGACGACGTGCTTCCGCCGCGCGGAGCGGACATCAGTATAGAAAAAAGCCGCCGTCCCGAAACCACCCCCTTAGGCCCCGGTTTTACGCGATTTCATGACGTTGGCCGGCGCGCGGCTCTCCACCGCGGAGCGAGTTCACCATGCCACGCGACGATGCGGCGCGGTCATGTTCGACGCGTTGAACGTTCCCAACACCGCGTCGTGCGATGGAGGTTTGACAGCACTGCCAGCACTCCTATACTCGCGCCGCGATCGGGTCGGAAGCGATCGCGATCGGCAGGACGTGGACGGTGATGCAGCGGCCGCTGCGGTGGTTCGGGGAGTCGGGCCGCTGTGACGAACGGAAGGATCCATGGCGAAGGCAGCTGACAGCGTCGTTGGGGCGGCGAATCCCGATGGCGGCGGCCTCGCAACCCTGGTGCGTGAGGCTTTTCGGGCACGGATCGGCGCCGAGCGGTTCGCGGTGTGGTTCGGCGACTCGGCCGCCTTCGTGGTCGACTCCACGTCCGGATCACTGACCGTCACGACGATAGCGGGATTCCAGCAGGACTGGCTGCGAAAAACGTTCCAGGCCGACCTCGAGGCCGCATCCGTCGAGGCCGCCGGCCGCCGGATGGCCGTCGTCTGGCAGGCCGCGGCGTCAACGCCGGCCGCCACGGCCGAGTCCCAGGAGGCCGTCCGCCCCTCCGGCCGCGCCCGGCGGCCGGCGCGGCCCGTGACCGTGGAGCCGCCGCGACCCGTCGCACCCCCGCTGCCGCGCAGGCCGGCGTGCGACCTGGCCGATGTCGTCGTGGGCGCGAGCAATCGCATGGCCTTCGGCGCGATCGAGATCGTGGCGTCGCGTCCGGGGGAGATGTCGCCGCTGGTGATCCACGGGCCGACCGGCGTCGGGAAGACGCACCTGCTCGAGGGCATCTGCGGTCGCGTGCGGCAGTCGCATCCCGGCGTCAACGTGGTCTCACTGTCGGCCGAGCAGTTCACGACCGGCTTTCTCCAGGCCCTCCACGGCGGTGGCCTGCCCGGCTTTCGTCGTTCCTGCCGGTCGGCCGACCTGCTGGTCGTCGATGACCTGCAGTTCCTCGTCGGCAAGCGGGCCACGCTGGTCGAGTTCCAGCACACGGTCGACACCCTGCACCGCCAGGGCCGGCAGATGGTGTTTGCCTGCGACCGGGAACTCGACGCGCTGGCGGGCCTCGGCGGCGACCTGTTGACGCGGCTCCGCGGCGGCATGACCGCCCGGCTGCTGCCCCCCGACTACGAGGTGCGGCGGGGCATCGTGGAGCGGGTCTGCGGGCAACGGGGGCTGTCCGTTCCCACCGACGTGGCCCACTTCGTCGCCACCCACATGACCCGCCACGCCCGCGAACTCCTGGGCGCGGTGAATCGCCTGGAGGCTGCCAGCCTGATGCTCGGGATTCCGATCGCGGCGGGCATGGCCGAGGAGGCGTTGGCCGACCTCGTCCGGTCGAGCGGCCGGGCGGTGCGGCTCGGCGACGTCGAGCAGGCGGTCTGCAAGGCCTTCGGCATCGACCCGGCCGGCATGCACTCGCCGAAGCGGTCGAAGGCGGCGAGCCATCCGCGGATGCTGGCGATGTTTCTCGCCCGGCGGCACACGGGCGCGGCCCTCGCGGAGATCGGAAGCCACTTCGGCCGCCGCAGCCATTCGACCGTGATCGCCGCCCAGAAGGCGGTCGAGGAGTGGGTGGCGAAGGGCGAGCGGATCGTGCTCGGCGAGGTGCCCTGGGACACGGCCGAGGCCATCCGCCGCGTCGAAGACATCCTCCGCGCCGGCTGACCGCCCGCTACCGGAGTTTCTCTTCCAGGCTCGACTTGTAGCGGACGCTCGACTGCGGCCCGCCGAAGCCGACGACGCGGCGGTCGATGCCGGTCCGGCGGCTCACGACGCGGCCGGCCGCGATGTCGAACACGATCGTGCCGTCCCAGATCCGCTCCAGGAGCCGGGCCTCGAGCCGCGGGTCGTCGACCGGCGTGAGCACGGTGGTGTCGACGCGGATCGTGGCCAGACCGTCGTGGACGCCGTCGAGGCGGTAGCGGAGCCGGGTCTTCACCGCCTTGCGGCCAGCGCCCGGGGCCTCCACCACGACCTCCTGCGGGATCGTCCAGGTGGCTCCCGCCGTCACCGGCTCGTCCGGCAGCGGCACGACGACGAGGTCGCCCGTCGCCGCGGGGGGGCAGGGCCGCAGTTCGCGACGATCGAGCACCCGGCCGGTCGGGTCGATGACCAGCCGCGAAAGCGTGACGCCCAGGCTCTGCCGGACGCCCTCGTAGCCCGGCGGCGGGTCGGCCGTGCCGGCGCTCGCCCAGCGGACCTCGCCCTTGTCGCTCGTCCGCGAGGTCATCACGACGTCGTCGACCGAATGCTCGAGCGTGGCCCGCCCGGCGGCGTCGACCGCCACGACCTGCCAGGTCTTCAGCGAGTCGGTCATCGTCTCGACGGTCTGCGTGACCCCGTTCATCGTGGTCTCGGTGACCGCCCGGTGGGCCACGTCCATGTCGATCCGGTCGCCGACCCGGAAGCGGTAGCGGAGCCGCACCGCCTCCTCGGCGGTCGCGACCCCCGGCATCCCGCCGGCGGCCAGCGCTGCCGCGATCACGATTCCGCGCATCAACGACCTCCTGTCGTTCGCGGTTCGGCGGCCCGCAGGCCGCCTCCCCAGCCGAGCTTCTCCCGGAGCGTGCGATAGTAGCCGTGGTGGCTGGTTTCCACCAAGGTGAACCGCGGGGCGGCGCGGCGGACGCGGATGCCGTCGCCCGCCCGCAGATCCGCCACCACTTGCCCGTCGACGACGCAGGCCGAGCCGGCGTTGGGGCGGGGCACGAGCAGCTCGTAGGTCCGGGCCGCCGACTCGACGACGGGCCGGTTGGTGAGCGTGTGCGGGTTGAGCGGCGTGAACACGAAGGCGTCGAGGTCCTTGCGGACGATCGGGCCGCCGGCCGAGAGGTTGTGGGCCGTCGAGCCCACCGGCGTGGAGACGATCAGCCCGTCGGCCCGGTAGGTCGTGGCCAGTTCACCGTCGACGAGCAGCCGGATCTCGATCATCGAGAACGGTGGGCCGGCGAGGATCGACGTCTCGTTGAGGCCGAGATCGTCCGCGACGGCGGCGTGCTGCGGCGGGAACTC
>JBJTHX010000464.1:0-3799 GCA_046094745.1 Planctomycetia bacterium | reverse complement strand
GCCCTCGACCATCGAGTCCTTTGGGATGCGGTGCACATCGACATACCTCGGCTCATCGAGGCGATCGACGAACTGCTCTGCTGAGCAGGTACGCCGCTGCCCGAGGTGAGGTCAGAGCCGCCTAGAACCCGCCGGCAATCGGCGAATCTTCTGCACCACTCGTCTCAACAGCAGCCGCCGCCGTCCACCCCGCACTTTTCCGGGGCCAGGCAGGCGGTGTGCTTGGTGCCGAGGTAAAACAGCAGCCCGGCGGGTGTCACCTCCACACCAGCAACCGGATACTGCGAGATCGTTTCCTGCTCGTACTCGACTTCGACCGGCAGATCGTCACTCTTCAGCACGGGTCCGGCGATCTCGATGATCTTTGCCAGTTTGGTCGTGTGGAGCCGATGGTCTTTGTCGTCGGCCACCCAGATCTGGAGCAGACAGGACGACAGCGACCGGACCGTGCCACCGCAGTCGATGAAGTCCTTCTGAAGACGCCCGACTTCCGTAATGTGGTAGTGCTCCGGAACGAAAGCCTTGTCCGGCAGCATCCAGTGCATCTTCACCTCAGGATGGGCGGCCAGGACCGCCCACAAGTCTGCAACTGTCATCGGCACCCTTTCAGTGAGAGCGATCGAGGGATGAGAGCAACCCCAGCACCTTCTTCTTGATCACATCTCTGACCGCCAGCAACTTCCCCTCGCGGCCACCGAAGGCCATGCTGGCGACATCACCACCAATCCGAACGTGAGCGCCACGCCCACATGCGTGACGCCGCCCCCCGTCACCTCGTTGACGACCACGGCCCCGGTCCCGGCAAACACCAGGCAGAACGTGCCGAATGCTTCCGCGCAGAGACGGCTGGACAGGGCGGGCTGGTCCATCATTCACCGAGATTTCTTCTCGTGGCCTCTTCGGTCAGGCACAACCCCTGATCGAGCAGAGATCGCACGCACAAATCGACGACCCGGTAATGGACGTTCACGCCAGCCCGGCGGGACTGGATGATGCCAAGACTGCACAACCGTTGAAGCTGGTTGGAAACAGCCTGGGGTTTCATGCCGACCTCGTCGGCCAGTTCCGTGACACACAACTCGTCGGCTCGCACGAGGGCGTGCAGGATCCGGAGCCGAGTGTCGTTCGCCAATACCTTGAAAACTGCCGCCAACCCGCCCGCCTGAATGGGCGACATCAGCGGTCGGGCCTTCAGCGACCGGGGCTTGCAGCACCCGGTGACATCTGCGGAGCGTTTCTTGGCCATGCCCACACGTTACACGACTACACGACTATGTGTAAAGCAGCGGCGACGGCCGCTTTTTCTTCGGTATGGTGTGGTACTCTTTCGCCCCGACAGTGCCCGCCTGAAGGCGGTGCTGGAGTCCACTCTCAAAGAACCAACGGCGAACGCTCCATGAAAGACCCGACCGTCCGCGGCATCGTCCACCTGATCGAGGAGACCAAGACTTTCGGGCAAAAGGGCTTTCGCAAACGCCTGGTGGTGCTCGAGCAGTCCAAGGGCACGTTCACCAACTTCATCCCGGTCGAGTTTGTGAAGGATGGCTGCGATGCGGTAGACGACCTGGCCGTAGGAGATGAAATCGAAGTGACCTACCGCCTGAGCGGCCGCCGCTGGCAGAAGGACGAGGCCAGCGAGGCCAAATATTTTCTCAGCGCCGAGGGACTCTCGTTCAGAAGTCTGTCCGGGAACGGGCGGGAGAGTGGGGGCTCAGGTGGCGCTATCGACCCCAATGACACCCTGGCGGAGGCCGGTGACGATGACGTGCCGTTCTGAGGGAGCCCCACAGGGGTTGCCCGCCTCTGACTGACCCGCGCGAACCCCAGGTAAGTCACGACCACCTATTCGCCTGCCAGCCGCTTCCCGTCATGAAGAAGAAGCCGAAGAAGAAAAAACGCCGGTTCGCGGGCAGGGCTGCACACTCCGAGGCGACCTACATCTGCGACTCCTGTGGCGAAGAGATCGTCGTGCCCGTGGATCTCTCCGGTGGTGCACGGCAGGATTACGTCGAAGACTGCCCGGTCTGCTGCCACCCCATGACCCTGCACGTCGAGATCGGCGACGACGGCGAGGCCCATGTCGAGGGCGAGCATGAATGAGTCTGCTGCCGCCAAGCACAGACGGGCTTCCTGGCAAAAGCCGTACAGCGATGAGCCGCGACCGGCTCCCTCTTTGCCATAGTGCGCCCACAAATCGCTTGGAAAACTCAACACTCGTGAGCTTTTTGCCGATTGAATGTCTTGTCCGGCGGCAGGACGCCGGACATGGACGCCGTGCAACAGGAGATGCATTCATGGGCAAGGGCAACAATTCGCAGAAGAATGACAAGAAGAGCATGAAGCCGAAGCAGGACAAGACGAAGCCCGCCGCCAAGAAGTAGCGGCGGCCTGCAGCAAAGCCGCCCGGGAGCCCGGCCCCAAGAGGGCCGCAACGCTTCGCCTGACCTTGAAAACCGCTACCGGGCTGCGTTCCCGACCGGCCAGCCCCTGAGTTTTGCGTGCATCACGGCCACGTTGCCCATGAAGTGGTCCATGCGAAAGGGCCCGGCGGCCTGGGCGATGTGTTCGCGGGCTTTCACGGCATCCCCGGCGGCTTCGTAGTAGAGCCCCAGGTAGAGGTGGGCGTAACAGAGCTGGTTCTTCTGGGCTTCGCCTTCGCCCTTTTCGGCGGCAGCCAGCACAGTCGCGGGTTCACACCGGCCCGCGTAAAAGTCCAGGATCTCCTTCATGGGCACGCGGGTGTCTTCGCCCACTGGCAGAAGTTTTTCGCGGGCGGCTTCTATCCCCTCGAGCCTGGCGACGCACAGAAAGTGCCAGGCCGGGTTCTCGACGTCATTGGGGTTCACGGTGCGGTGCAGTTCGAACTGCCTGCGGCCGTCCTGGAATCGATTGGCGTAATACAGTGCCAGCCCGCGTTGCCATAATTCTGGCTCCGCCCCAGGCACGGCCAACACAAGCTGATCGAACTTTCGGGCTGACTCGACTGGCTTGGCGTCAAAGAAGAGCTGGACGGCCTCCGTGAACAACTCCTGGGGCGCGGGCTCGGCGGCACGGGCGGCTAGCGGGCCCAGCCAGACAAAGCTGACTGCCGCAAAGAGAAGCTGTCTCTGGGGCAACATGGTCATCCGAGACCGTGAGGACGACGAAAGGGCCTGCCTATCGACATACTCTATCCGCGGTTGACCCCCACAGCCCACGGAAAGAAGGCGACTATCCATGACTGCTGAAACGTTCTTTCAAGCGACCAACACGCTGGCACTCCTGGCCTGGATCGCCCTGGTGCTGTTTCCGGGCAAGAAACTGGTCTCGGGCGTGCTGTGCGCCCTGGTCGTGCCCGGCGTGCTGGCTCTGGCATACGCGGGCGTCATCGGCTGGAAACTTGCCACGAACGGCCCGCCACCAGGAGACGTGATGACGCTCACGGGGCTGCGGGACGTGTTCAGCGACGACTGGGTATTCGCGGCAGCCTGGACGCACTATCTCGTGTTCGACATGGTTGTCGGGGCCTGGATAGCCCGGGACAGCATGAAACTGGGGTTGCCCTGGCTGCTCCGGACCGCGGCGCTTGTGCTCACGTTCCTAGCCGGGCCCGTGGGGTTTCTTGTGCACACGCTGGGCCGGGGAGTCCTCCGGCGGGCTGCGAGCGTCGAGTAGCAGGCGGCTGGGCTTGAGGGGCGTCATCCCCGCGACCCAACCAGCGAAACAATGCAGGCAGGCCAACAGAGCTTCAAGATGCTGAAAGCGGTCGTGGCGACTCGAAATGAGCGTCCGTCTCGCGATCTTCCCTGCATACATCGAG
>JBJTHX010000463.1:0-12947 GCA_046094745.1 Planctomycetia bacterium | reverse complement strand
TGGCAGAAGGAGATCGAGACGATGCTCGCCAACGGCTTCAAGCTGGAGGTCGAGTCGCTGATCTCGAAGGACATCAGCTACGTCACCGAAACGTACACCCCCGAGCGGCTGTCGGAAGCGGACTGGCTCGACTGAATTCACGCCTGCCGGGCCATCCATGGCCCCGGCAGGCTTGGCCCGGCGTGGTCGCAGCCGAGGTGCGACCAGCCGGGCAAACGGTCGCCCCGCCGGGCGACCGTGGCAGCCGCGGATCCGGCGGTGATGGGCGACATGCGGAACTGGCTGACATCGCGACGGCGTTTTTTGGGAGTCACCCTGGCAGGCGGGGTGACCGGCGGCCTGGCAGGCCACGGCGACGTGGCGTCTACCGATGAAGCGGTCCCCGTCCGGGCGATCACCCGGGGGCCGAAGTTCCATTGGCGCGGCTACTACGACAAGCTGCTCTTCGACCCGACCGACCGTTTCGTGCTTGCCAACGAAGTCGATTTCGAGGGCCGGTCGCCCACCGCGGACGACGCCATCCGGGTGGGCATGATCGACACCGAAGACGGTGACGGGTGGACCGAACTCGGGAACACGCGGGCCTGGAACTGGCAGCAAGGATGCATGCTCCAGTGGGTGCCGGGCACGGAGAGGCGGGTCGCTTGGAACGACCGGGAGGAAGACCACTTCGTCACCCGCATCCTCGACGTCGAGACGCGGGCGACGCGAACGTTGCCCCATCCCTTCTCCTGCTTCGCCCCCGACGGCCGGACGGCTTTCGCGTGTGATTTTCGTCGCCTCAACGACACGCGGCCCGGCTACGGCTACGCAGGCATCCGCGATCCCAATCGTGACCTGCCGGCCCCGGCGGATGCCGGCATCTGGCGGCTCGACCTCGTCACCGGGAAACAGCGGCTCGTCTTCTCCTTGGCCGACGCGGTGGCGCTCCCGTTCCGCGGCCGGCCGGAGGCCGCATTCACCGCCACGTCGAAGCACTGGTTCAACCATCTCCTGTGCAACACCGACGGCTCCCGGCTGTTCTTCCTCCACCGCTGGCGGTCGACGGGAGACGGGCCGTTCCGCACCCGGGCCTTGACGATGCATCTCGACGGCTCGGACGTCTTCGTGCTCGACCCGTGGGGCGACACCTCGCATTTCGTGTGGCGCGACCCGCGGCACGTGTTCGCCTTCGCCTGGCACCCGTCGCATGGAAACCGCTTCTACGTCTACGAGGATCGGAGCGATCGCGTCACCGTCCTCGGGCCCGAGGTGATGACGCAGAACGGGCACAACACCTACGTGCCCGGCACGAACAACGAATGGGTGCTCAACGACACCTACCCCCAGGCCGACACGCTGCAGCACGTCTACCTGTACCACGTCCCGACGGGGAGAAAGGTGACGGTCGCCTCCTTCCCGTCTCCCGACCCGTATCGCGGGGAGTGGCGGTGCGACACCCATCCATGTGCGAGCCGCTCCGGCCGGAAGATCGTCTTCGACTCACCGCATCGGGGGGGCCGGCAGGTGTATCTCGCCGACATTTCGCGGATCGTCGGGTGACGGGGTGCCGGCCCCGGCTCACGCCTCCTCGCGGAGGAGCGCCGGGGGCTCCTCGAGGTCCTCGAGTTCCGGTGGCAACTGGAGCTGCCGCATCGTCTCGTCGGTCTTTCGCATCCCCTCGGCGACCTCGTCGACCCGCTGGGCGATGTCGCTGACGTCCCGCCTGGCGACCGAACTCTCCGCCAGGGCGGCGATCTTCGCCTCCAACCGCTCGATCTCCGCGGCCACCACGTCGAGCTTTCGCTTCGCCTCGTCGATGTTGGCCAGCCGCTCGCGGCTCGTCTTGAGGTGATCCTCGATCGCGGCCCGCATCTGGCCGTCGGCGCCCGGCGGCAGTTTCGCCAGCCGTTTCTCGAGGTCGGCGATCCGCGAGCGGATCGAGCCGTCGTCCGTGTGGTCGAGGAACTCCGAGAGGTTCGCGGCCCCCCAGATCATCCGCAGGTAGCCCCACAGCAGCCGGTCGAGCGACTCGAGAGTGCCGCCGTCGGGCGCCGCGGCGTCGGGGCCGCGCATGCTGCCGGCGAGCTCGACGAGCTTCAGGCAGTGGTCGCGCAACTGGTCGAAGCGTGCCAACAGCGGCCGCGGCAGCCGCTTGCGGATCCGCTCGTAGGCCTCGCGGGCGCCGACGGCCTCGGCGGCCCGCCGGGCCTTCGCGTCCTGGGCCTCCACGGCCGCGCGGAAGCGGTCGTTGGCCAGCATGCTCGCCAGGTAGTAGATCTCTCCCGCGGCCACCAGCGGGAGAATGATGCCGGGAAGCCCGCTCACGAAGGCGGCCGCCACGCCACCGCCGAAGAGGAGCAGGTTCCACCGGGCGGTGAAGGCCGTTCTCAGGTAGGCGCCGAAGCGGGCGAACACGGTCACGTCACTCCGTTGAGCCGCTTGGCAGCCGCCTCGACCTGCTCGATCCGGGCGTGCAGGGCGTTGACCTGCTCGTGGAACCAGGGCGCCGACTGCGTCTCGCGGGCCGGCGCCGATGGGGCCGGCATCCGGATCTCCTCGGCGATCCTACCCGGCGTCGTGGCCATCACGAACACCCGGTCGCCGAGATAGACCGCCTCCTCGACGGAGTGCGTCACGAACAGCACCGTCGCCTCGACCTCCCGCCAGAGTTTCACGAGCAGATCCTGCATGTCGAGCCGGGTTGCCGGGTCGAGCGCCCCGAAGGGCTCGTCCATGAGGATCACCCGGGGCCGGAGAATGAGAGTCCGGGCGATCGCCACCCGCTGCCGCATGCCGCCGGAGAGCTCGTGCGGATACTTGGTGGCGTCCCGCCGCGGGTCGAGCCCCACCTTCGCCACCCACTCGAGCGCCTCGGCCTCCCGCTGCCGCCGCGGCACGCCGCGGCACTCCAGGCCGAACGCCACGTTGTCGAGCACGGTGCGGTTGTCGAAGCTCGTGTAGTCCTGGAACACCATCCCCCGGTCGGCGCCCGGCCCGACGACCTCGTGGCCGAGCACCTTGACCGTGCCGCTCGTCGGCGGATGCTGCGGGGCCAGCCCCGCCACCAGCCGCAGCACGGTGCTCTTGCCACAGCCGCTCGGCCCCAGGAACGACGAGATCTCGCCGTGGCCGACGACGTCGGGGATTATGAAGCTCACGTTCGAGATCGCCACGTACTCCCGCGGCGTGCCCTGGCCGTAGATCTTGCTCACGCCCTGGAACTCGACGGCCGCCGGCCGGTCGGCCGCGGGAGCCGGCGGAGCGACGGGCTGCGGTGCCGGCACGTCCCCGCTCATGCGGCAGCCTCCGCCGGGGCCGCCGCGCCGTGCAGCAGGCGGCGCAGGATCTTCGGTAGCCAGCCGCGGCCGCCGTAGCGGTGGGGAAACAGGTCGCACTGCAGCCACCACAGCGCCCGGTCGATGGCGTACGCCACCAGCGGGATGACCACGAGCACGATCAGGATCGGCTCCCGCTCCCCTCGCCGCTGTGAGACGTTGATCAGGTCGCCAAGGCCGCCGGTGTAACCGCCGAGCTTCACCACCTCAGCGAGCATCACGTAGCCGAAGGCGATGCCGAACAGCAGCCGCAGCGAATTGAAGATCGCCGGGGCCGCCAGCGGCACGAGCACCTTGAGAATGATCTGCAGCCGCGAGGCGCCGAGCGTCCGGGCCGTGTCGACGTACCGCTCCGGCACCTCGAGCACGGCCGCCGCCGTGTCGCTCACCACGAAGGCCACGCTGGCGATGAACAGGAACATCACCTTTTGGAACTCCCCGATCCCGAAGAAGAAGAAGGTCAGGGGGATGAGTGCCGCCACGGGGATGTTACGGCCGAAGATGGTGAGCGGCGCCACGAACGCCCTGACGGCGGGAAAGCAGGCCGCCCAGACACCCAGCGGCACGCCGACGAGCCCGGCGAGCCCGAAGCCCAGCACGACCCGCTTGAGCGTCACGAGCGTATTGGCGACGAGCCGCCGCTCGCCGAAGGCGGTGGGCACGGCCCGCAGCGTCTCGGCGGGGCTCGGCAGGGTCGCCGGGCTGATGAACCGGGTTTCGGCGTCGCCGGCCGTGGCGATGAACCACACGGCCGCCACGCTCGCCACGCAGGTGAGCCCCCAGAGAACAGCCGCGCTTCCCGAGGCCTCGCCGCGGAGCGGCCGGGCCGGAGTCGCCGGCGTCGCCTGACCGGGCGCGGAGGTCATTCCTTCTCCGCGGCGTAGACCTTGATCTCCACCCGGCGATTGAGGGCGTGGTTGTCGGGGTGGTCGTCGTCCGCCGGCCGGTCCCAGCCGAGGCCGTCCACGGCGAAGCGGTTGTCGTCGAACTTGAACTTCCCGACGAGCGCGTCCTTCACGGCCCGGGCCCGCTCGAGCGACAGTTCCCGGACCATCGCCGCGGGCACCGCGCCCCGCATCGAGCCGTCGGTGTGGCCCTCGACGACGATCCGTGCGTTGCCGAACTGCTTGGCGAGCGCGGCCGCCTCGTCCAGCACCAGATCCACGCGCGGGTCGTATGGCTCCTCCACGTCCTTGCCATCGACCTTCCGGATCACCGTCTTTCGCAACTCGGCACTGTTGGGAAAGAAGTGGATCACGATCGTGTTGGTGAGGATCTCTTCGTTCTCGGCCCGGATCTGCTGCACCGTCTTCGGCGCCACCGAGACGGTGTACTCGTCCTTCGTCTGCGAGTACTTCGGCTCCGCACCGAGCTTCTGGATGACCGAGAAGTCCATCACCTGGTCGAACGGCACGGGATTGTTCGCCAGCGCGCCGATCCGGCGGTAGAGCATGTAGGCCTGCTTCCAGATCCGCTCGAAGTTGGCCGGGTTGCTGCGGTTGAGGAAGAACTGGTAGTTCTCCGCCCAGTTGGTGCTGTGGGCGTCGCCGAGCATCGTCAGGGCGTCGGCCGCCGGGATCGTGTAGCCGTCGGCCATCAACTGCGCGACCTGCGTGCGGGCGGTCTCCGACTTCAGCTCGGTTATGGCGTCGAAGATGCCGCGGACGAGCGCCTCGATCTTGTCGGGGTGGTCCTTGGCGAAGTCGGCCCGGGCGAACCAGACGTCGGCGATCAGCCGGTTTGCCGTCTGGGTCGTGACCAGCATCCGGTTGCCCTTCGCCTCGGCGAGGTTGTAGATGTCCGGGGCCCACGACACGCAGCCGGCGAGGCTCTTGTCGCGGTTGAAGGCGGCCGCCGCCTCGAAGGCCGTGTTCACGTAGACCATCTCCACGTCCGCCGGCTGCAGGCCGCCGGCCACGAGCATGTTGAGGGCGAAGAACTGACTCGGCGAGTTCTGGGCCATCACGAGCTTCTTGCCGGCGAGGTCCTTTACCGTCTTGATCGCATCGCGGACGACGATGCCGTCGCCGCCGTTGGAGAAGTCGACCTGCTGGTAGACGCGGGGCATGATCCGCGAGTCCTTCGCGAAGCTGTCGATGAACAAGGGCAGCATGTCGAGCGTGGCCCAGCCGATGTGCACCTCGCCCGCAGCGTAGGCGTCGCGCATCTGGACGGGATCGTCGATGAGCACGAGTTCCACCTTGAAGGGCTTGCCACCCGGGGCCTGCCACACCTTGCCAGGCTTGAAACCGTTGTTGGCCCGGATGATCGGCGCCCAGCCGGCCCACACGTTGAGCGCGAAGCGGATGGTGTCGTCCTGGAGCGGCTTGTAGGCGCTCACGCCCTTGACCGGCGGCAGCCGCTCGGCCGGCTTGAACGTGTACTCCTTCACCGTGGTCGGCACGGAGACGTCCGGCGCCTCCGTCATGCCCTCGACCGGCCCGCCCCCGGCCGGGCCGCCGCCGCCCGCCACGGGCCGCTGGCCGCCCGCCGCGCCAGGCCGCCCGAACCCGAACTGCTCGAGCATGCCGGCCCGCCAGGCCGCCAGGCCGACGAGACCGAGAATCACCGCCCACACGGCGAGCCAGAACGGAGCCTTGGGTTGACCGGACATGGAAACCTCGCAGCAAGGAAAGGGTGGGGAGTTCTCGAAAAGCAGACCGCTCAGCCGCGGAACTTCGTCCGCGGTCGCGACTTGCCGGCCAGATGCATCGCATTCATCAGGTCGTAGGCCGTGACCTCGCAGAGCAGGTGCGTGACCTTCTCGTGGGCCTCCGGCGAGAGGAGCGGCTCGACCTCCTTCATGAGGTTCACGACCCGCTTCTCCTGGGCTTCGAGTTCCTTGGAGTCGACCTTGCCGTCGGCGACGACGTCGAGAAACGAATCGAGCTTCCGCGCGTATTCCGTCAGCAGCTCGGAATCGCTCGCGTCATCGAACCACGGTGTCTTGCCTGCCTTCGCCTTCGCCATGTCGGCCTCCTGGGGGTGTGGGGATGTGATCGGAATGGATCGTATCGGCTACGAGGAGATCACGTCGCGGATCGCGGCCAGCCGCTCCTGGAGGCGGGCCCGGCCGCCGGGCTGGCCCACCTTCTCCTTCCAGCGCTCGGGCAGGAACCGCTTCTCGGTGCACTCGAGCACGGCGGCGATCTCCTGCATCTCCTTCTCGAGGCCCTGGGCGCTGGGCATGAAGTCGTCGAGCGCGGCCTCGAGGTCCTCGGCGGCGATGGTGTCGGGCGCCGGCTGGCCCGCTTCCGCGGCCCGCTCCAGTCCCTTGCGCCGGGCCGCCAGCACGATACTCTCGATGTCGGCGCCGGACAGCCCCTGCGACAGGTCGACGGGGCCCGGCAGGCCCGGCGCGAGCTTGACTTTGCACTTCCGGGCCATCGCCGTGAACATCGCCTCCATCTCCGCCTGGTCGTGCGGATAGAAGAGCGGAATGTGCACCTCCGCCCTGCCCTGCCGCTTGAGGTCGATCGGCAGGAGGTCGGGGCGGCTGGTGAGCAGCATCCAGACGATCTTGCCGCGGTAGCGGGTGTCGCCCATCTGCCGGGCGATCATCGAGAACACGCGGGCAGACGTGCCCGAGTCACCGTCGCTCTGCCGGTTGCCGAGGGCCGCGTCTGCCTCATCGATCACGACGACCACCGGCCCCAGGCTCCGCAGCACGCCCAGGGCGTGCTCCAGGTTGCCCTCGGTCTCGCCCACGTACGTGCTGCGAAAGTTCTTCAGCACGACGCACGGGATGCCGACGCTGCCCGCATAGCACTCCGCAATGAAGCTCTTGCCCGTGCCCACCGGCCCGCAGATCAGGTAGCCCATCGGAGCGGCATCAAGTTGCCCACGCTTGATCGCCCGGGCGTCGGCCTCGAGCCGCCCCTTCGCCTCGCCGTGCCCGGCGACGGCGTCGAGTGTGAGCCGCGGCTGGATGAACTCGATCAGGCCGTGGCACGACCGCTCGATCAAGTCCTTCTTCCGGGCGGCGAACTCGGGCCCGTCGGGCGCGGTGCCATCACGGGCGGCGAGCGTGACCACCGCCCGGAGACTCTCGAGGGTCAGGCCGCCGGCCAGCGCCGCCGCCCGCTTCACGCCGTCACCCTGGGCCGGCTTCATGCCGGCCGCGGCGGCCGTCGCCAGCGCGAACCGCTCCCGCTCGGCCGCATCGGGCATCGGCACCTCGATCGCCGTGATCGCCGGGTTCTGCACGAGCCGCGGGTGCACTTCGGAGATCGTGTCCGCGAGCAGCACCACCGCGACGTTCACCCGGCGGAGGAGCGGGTTGGTGGCCCAGCCGAGGATCCTGACCAGCCGGCTCGCCGCCGACCGCGAACCGGCCTCGCCTGCCGGCGCCAGGTATTGCGCGTAGTCGAGGACGACCGCGATCCGCTTCCTCTGCTCGGGAGGATCGATCAGGTTCCGCTCGAGGATGGCGTCGATCGCGGCCACGGCCTGGTCCGGGTCCCGCGGCCACGTGGCCGCGTTGCCCACCCGCTCGGTGAGCCACTGGGCCATCGTCCGCAGCCGGCTCGGATCCGGGCCCGCCAGCGGCCGCAGCCCCTTGCCGACGTCGTAGGCGAGCACGACGTCCCAGCGGCCGAACATCTCCCGGGCCAGGAAGTCGGGCACCGTGCCCCAGGCGGAAGGGTCGGCCGCGGTCGCGGCCGGAGCCGCGATCGGCACGAGGTCGCGGACGTTGCCGTGGAGCAGGAAGACGCAGCTCGTGCCGGACAGGTACGCGTCGCCCAGCCGCTCCGCCCAGGCGGGGCACCACTCGGGCAGGGCCGCTGCGGGCGTCGTCGCGGCCGAGGTGCCCAGGCCGCCGCCCGGCTCGAGACGGGGAGATTGCACGGACGGCATGGCGGGACTGGTCACACTCGGCTCCTGCGGCCTGCCGCGGTCAGGTGGCCTTCTGCGTCACCCGCTCCGATCCGAGCTCCTTGTCGTCGGCTTTCACGCCCGCGGTCTCCGGCGTGACCATGCCCATCTGGATCTCGAACTCGCGCAGCGCCTCGTCGGCCATCGTCTGCTCGACGGCCTCCTCCCGCTTGATGTCCTCGAGCCCCTCGCCCGACAGGTCCGCGGCCACGCGGACCTTGGCCCGATTGAGGCCGATCTTGTCCTGGATCACGTCCTCGATCTGGCCGAAATCGGTCGTGATGTCGAAGTTGAAGCTCGTGGCCAACTTGGCGAACTCCGCCTCGGCCCGCGAGAGCTTCAGTTCGGCGTCGTACTTCTGGATCTTCTCTTTGAGTTCGGAGAGCTTCTTGGTGGCGTGCTTGATCTTGGTGACATTGTTGTTGTAGGCCGACTCGTGGAGCTTGAGCTGGGCCTCGTTCTCGGCTAGTTCCTTCTTCGCCTTCTGCAGTTCGAGCGCGAACTTCGCGGCCGTCTCCCGCTCGCCGGCCTGCAGGTAGGCCTTGATCCGGGCCTCCAGCGCCGCCACGTGCTGCCGATCCCCGTTGACCTGGCGGGTGACCCGCTCCACCAGGGCCCGGTACTGCTCCAGCCCTTCGCGGCCGTCCTTCAACTGGTCGACGGCCTTGTCGTATTCGTACTGAAGCTGCGCGATCGGGTCGGCAGTCCAGAAGAAGTTGGCGATCTTGTTCATCTGGGCCGCGAGGGCCTTCCAGAGCTTTCCGAGGATCATCGGCGGTTCTCCACGAATGGGGGGCCGGGTGGCTGGCGTCGGGCGGAGCGAATATGGTTTGATACCGGTGAAAAGGGGGGCCGTCAAACGGCCCGCTCCCGCGACGTCCGCGAACGAAAGGACCCCGTCATGCCCGGCTCCTCACGCCGTCAGTTTCTCCGCGTTGCCTCCCTCGGTGGCGCCGGCTACTTCGCCGCCGCCGGCGGCCGCTTGGCCTGGTCCCAGGCGGCGAACGAGCGGCCCGTGGTCGCCTGCATCGGCTTGGGTGGCAAGGGAGGCAGCGACTCCGACAACGCCGCCCTGTTCGGCGACGTGATCGCGATCTGCGACGTCGACCGCAACACGCTGGAGAAGAAGGGGGCCGCGGAGCGGTTCCAGGCCGCCGAGCGGTTCACCGACTACCGGGAACTGCTCGCCAAGCACGGCGGCAAGATCGACATCCTCACCGTCAGCACGCCCGACCACATGCACGCCCCGGTCACGCTCGACGCCATGCGGCGGGGCATCTCCTGCTACACGCAGAAGCCGCTGACACGGACGATCTACGAGGCCCGTCTGCTCGCCAGGGTGGCGGCGGACATGGCCGGCAAGGGCGTCTGCACGCAGATGGGCAACCAGGGCACGGCCCTCGACTCCTCCCGCGAGGCGATCGCGCAGCTCGAGTCGGGCGTGCTCGGCGAACTCCGGGAAGTCTACGCCTGGTCGAACCGCCCCGTCTGGGCCCAAGGCCCCGGGCGGCGGATGGACATGGCCCGCTACGAGACCGAGGCCCGCAAGGAGGCCGACGACGCGACCGAGGACGAGGCCCGCGAGATCGTCGCCGACCTGATGGGCAAAAAGAAGCAGGAGATCGCCACGGCCCTCGAGCGGCTCGACTGGAAAAACTGGCTCGGCGTGGCGCCGCACCGCGAGTTCTGGCCCGGCCTCTACCATTCCTTCCAGCACCGTGGCTGGTGGGACTTCGGCACCGGCGCCCTCGGCGACATGGCCTGCCACCAGTGGGTCGTGCCGTTCGCGGCCTGCGAGCTTCGCGATCCCGTCTCGGTCGTCGCCCGGACCACGGGGCACGACTTCGACAGTTTTCCCGCCAGTTCGATCATCGAGTTCCGCTTTCCGGCGACGGCCAAGCGGCCGGCGATCCCGTTCTGGTGGTACGACCGGCTCGGCAACAAGCCGCCGGCCGACGTGTTCGGGAAGTGGGGCATCAACGACGTGGCCAACAGCGGCGTGCTCGTCGTCGGCGAGAAGGGGGCCTTCTACTCGAGCGACGATTACTGCAACCGGTATGAGCTGCGTGGCGTCGAGAAGAAGAAGGTCGACTACGCGAAGGCCGAGGACACCGGCAAGGGCAACGACGTCAACCACATGTTCGAACTCTTCCGGGCCAAGCGGGAGGGCAACCCGCGGCTTGCGAAGTCGAACTTCGTCGATCGCGCCGGCCCACTCACCGAAACGGTGCTCCTGGGCAATCTCGCCGTCTGGGCGGCGGCCACGGGGGGCGAGAAGGGCTCCATGGGCGAGTGGGGCGAGAAGGTCGAGTGGAACGCGAAGGACCTCCGGGTCAAGAACCTGGCGGCCCTCAAGACGCCCCGCGTCGCCGACCTGATCAAGCCCAAGTATCAGGCCGGCTACACGCTGGACGGCTGATGGCCCTGCTCCCCCACGGACGGAGAACGACACGCATGCCACACGGGGCCCTGGGGCCGAAAACTCGGCGCTGGCTGCGGACGGCGCTGGCCGTCGTCTGCCTGGGCGGCTCAGCCGCGGTCGGCGACGATGCCGCGGTGAGCCGGAGGCTCGACGCCCTCGGTGGCGGAGTGCGGTACAAGGCCGAGGAGCGGCAGGCCGCCGGCACCGGCAGGCGGATCACCGAGATCATCGTCACGGACGGGACCGAACTCACGCCCGAGGACCTATCGGCCTTCGCCGGCCTCTCCGGCCTGCACAAACTGCAGATCCACAACTGCCGCAGCCTCGACGACGCTGTGGTCGCGGGGCTCGCCGGCCTGCAGGGCCTCGACACGCTTGCGATCACCAACAGCGGGATCACCGATGCGGCCGTGGCCACGATCGCGGCGTCCTTTCCGGGACTCGTCGATCTCGACCTGTCGAGCAACACGAACCTGACGGGCGCCGCCCTGCGGTCGATCGCAGGGCTCGCGAAGCTCGAGCGGCTGAACCTGGTGCAGTGCCGGTTCAACGACATCCACACGCGGCGACTGGCGAAGCTCCCGGAACTCGAGGTGCTCGACCTGCGGGGCAACATGGAGGCGGGCGACCTGACGCTCGGGATCGTCGGCCGGCTGCCGAAGCTGCGGGTGCTCAAGCACCGCAGCTCGTCCGTGACCGACGACGGGCTGGCGCGGCTGGCGGAGAGCCGGACGCTCGAGTCGCTCCTGGCCCAGGACTTCGTGATCACGGACGCCGCCGGGGCATCGCTGGCGAAGCTGGGCACGCTCGAGTCTCTGGAGATCGTCCGCTGCCAGGGCATCGGCTCCGACGGCGTGCTGGCGCTGGCGCCCCTGAAGAAGCTCGAGCGGCTCACGCTCCGCGACCTGCCCGACGTGGGCGACGCGGGCCTGGCCGTGCTCGGCGAACTGCCCGCGCTGAAGCGGCTCTATCTGCACGAGCTCGCGTCGGCCGGCGACGCGGGCCTGACCCACCTGGCGAATGCCAAGGCGGTGGAGGTGCTCGATCTGTGGAGCCTGCCGCGGGTGACCGACGCCTCGGTCGACGTGATCGCGGCCCTGCCGGGCCTCAAGGAGTTGTCGATCCGGGAGACGGGCATCACGGCGGCCGGCCTGGCGAAGCTCGCCGCCCTGCCCGGGCTGCAGTCGCTGACCTTCAAGAACAACGGCCCGATCCCGGCCGACCTGCGGGCCACGCTCGCGGCCCGGAAGTGGAAAAAGCTCGACCTCGGCGAAGCCAAGTAGCGGCCGCAGCGGCCGCCGGGAAAGGGTGGCTGACGGGACTCGAACCCGCGACCCTCGGTACCACAAGTCGGGGTGCCATGAGTCGTCGGATCCGTTACCTCTCGCCCTCGACTGAAAAACCCCTTGGAATCCAGCGATGTGAGCCCAAAAGGGCTTTCGCCAAGCCCGCGCGTTTCATGGCTGACGGGCGGAAAAAAGGTGCGGATTTGTGAATTCACAAACGCCGGGAGCGGCCCTCGCCCATGCCATCACAGCCCGTCAGGCTGGCGGCAACTGGGTTGGTGTTTCTTGGTGTTGAGAGAAGGACCGGGCTGGCCGTTTTCGAGGGGTGTCAGGTATCGGACGGGCGGGCACCGGGCCGCCAGAACGAGAAAATCCCGATCCTGGGTGAAGACGACCCGCCCGACTTCGAGAGCTCGCTCCAAGAGCCGATCGTCATCCCAGTCGGCCTTCCCGTCCTCGGCGACGGTCAACACATCGACCTGCAGTTGCCGCAGGCCATCGGCAATCGCCGTGGGCACATGATGATCCAGGTAGAAGGCGAGGCTCACGTGGACTCACCGGCTTTTCGGAGTTTCGCCCTTGCCTGGGACGGCTCCTGCCGGGATGCGATCAAGTCCACATCCCTCAACTGATCCCGGGTCTCGGAGTCAAAGTGCTGGCGATGATCGTGGTAATAGGTAAGTGCCGCATAAATCTGGCCGAGCGTCAGGTGGGGGTGCTGCCGCTGGATCTCTTCGGCATCCCAGTGATGAGCCAGTCGATCCAGAGCGATTTCAACGACCTTGGTACGCGTGCCCTCGACCAGCACTGTGCCGTCGGCGGCAATCTCGATATGAGGATAGGAGACCGTTGCCATAGGAAAGCTCCTCTACTTTGGAACACGCCAATCTCTTTTCAGCCCTAATCTTACCCAATGTCAGCAGCGAACTCGCCATTGATTTGCGACGACAGACCACCCGCCACTCGCCCGACATCCAAACCCCCGCCCAGGCACCAGGGCGGCAGGCCGAGCCCGGATAAAGCAACACCTCTTCTGTAAATCCGGGT
>JBJTHX010000462.1:0-8657 GCA_046094745.1 Planctomycetia bacterium | reverse complement strand
GCCGGTCTCCGTGCCAGCGGTGGCTGGGCTGCGCCCAGCACCATGGACGGAAGGCTCACTGTGGCCGCTTGAAGGTGCCTCGGGCAAGATACAAGGTTGTCCGCACCGTCCGTTACAATGATTCGTTTCCCTGCCCTGTGCTATGGAGCAGCGTTTTATGTGGCTTTTCACCCAGTACGGCTTCTACAGCGTCGTCTGCGCCCGCAACCTGGCCGGCACGCCTTCCCGAGTCGACCCCGACAATCTGATGGTGCGGGCCCGCAGTCGCTGGCATCTGGAGTCGCTCCAGAAGCGATTCCCGCAACTCGCATCCTTGGAGATCGTGGACTCCACGGATACCGACTACCGCTTCCGCCTCGTCGTGCCCAAGCCGGTGTGGGTGGAAGTGACGCGGGAACTGGCGGCGGAGATCGACTATGGCAACTTCAAGGCCCGCGCCCACAGTCGGGCCGGGGATGACGACTACGTCGACGCCATGCACGCCGTCTGGGAAGTGATGGAAAGCCTGCAGCAACCGAGCCACTGAGGAGAAGAACCATGATCGGACCAGCGAAGAATCGTCTGCACGACTACGAGGCCGGTTGGCTCACGCTGCTCGTCAGCATGCGCGTGGCAACGGAAGCCGAGGCTCGGGCAGCCATGAATCGGGTGGCCCGGAAGGCCGTCGACGACATGGAGGAACGGCGTGAGAGGCGACGACGCGAACGGAAACGCCGCCGCAAATCCGATTGACACGGGCGGTGGACCTGGTCGGAGTCGCCGACGCAACGCGGAACTCGGGCAGCGGCCCGCTATAGAGCCACTCTCAGCCGGCCCGCCTTCGTCGTTATGGGAGAGCGTGGCGGCTGGCATTGGATTCGGCCGCCAGCGGCCGTATAGGCCCGCACGAGCTGGTCGAGGGAGACATCAGGGGCGCCGACCTCGATCTTCGCGACCCGCGGCTGCGTGGTGCCGATCCGCTCGCCGAGTTGTTTTTGGGAGAGGCCGCTGGCCTGGCGTTGACGCCGGATAGCGAGAGCCAGCGTGAGCCGAAGCTCGACGAGCTGGCGCCGCCTGGCCCACGAATCAGCCGCCGCCGCCCCGCCCCTCTCTCCCGCCCCGATCGACCCCGCCACCTGGGCCGAAGTGGCCGTGGTTGCTCGAGCGTCGCCAGGCCGGCGAGCGGGCGGCTGCGGAAGACACCGTCAGCGGCCGACTGCGGCGGGCGGTGAAGGCCATGCGGCAGCCCTACGAACAGGTTTGCCAGGCCACGGGCATTCCGTTCGAGCAACTCACCGACTTCATGGCCGGCGGCCAGCTGGCGTCCGACGCTCTCGATCGCCTTGCCGCGGCCGCCCACTGCGAGCTCGTGCCCCGAGGTACGGAGCCATGAATAAACTTCTCGACGAACTCCACGCGGCCCGAGCACGGGGCTTGACGGATTGCGATACGCCCGTACAGTGGCTGGTCTGCGATGACCACCTTCATCCACACCGCCGACTGGCAGTTGGGTAAGCCGTTCGCGAGCGTCCGCGACCCGGCCAAGCGAACGCTCATCCAACAGGAACGGATCGACGCCCTCCGCCGGATCGGCGACGTCGCCGTGGCCCGCCGGGCGAGTTTCGTGGTCGTGGCCGGCGACCTGTTCGACTCCCCCACCCCCGCCCGCACGGTGGTCGCCCAGGCACTCGGCGTGATCGGGGAGATGCCCCTGCCCGTCTACGCCATCCCCGGCAACCACGACCCCGGCGGGCTCGGCGGCCTCTGGCAACAGCCATTCTTCGAATCGGAGCACCGCACCCGCGCGCCCAATCTGCATGTGCTGCTCGAACGCCGGGTCGTCGAACGCGACGACGCGGTCATCGTGCCCTGCCCGCTCCTCGACCGCCACACCACGAGCGACCCGACGGCCTGGGTCCGCGATCTCGACTTCACGACGTTCGGCCAGCGGCCACGGATCGTGCTGGCTCACGGCAGCACCGGCACGTTCGGCTCGCAGGCCGACGGCGAGGACGTGGCCGGCCCCGCAAACGTCGTGTCGCTCGGCGGGCTGCCCCTCGACGACATTGATTACGTGGCGCTGGGCGACTGGCACGGCTTCAAGGAGGCCGGCCCGAAGGCCTGGTACGCCGGCACCCACGAGACCGACCGCTTTCCCAAGGCGGGCCAGCGGCCCGGGCACGTCGCCTGCGTGACGGTTTCGCGGGGCGGCATCCCCGTCGTCGAGCCGGTGCCCACCGGCCGCCTCGCCTGGCACCTGGCCACGCTCGACCTCGGCGACGATGCCGCGGCCCGCGTCGAGGAGACGCTCGCGTCCGTCGCGCGAGACGCGGGGTTCGACCGGAGCCTCGTCGATCTCTCCCTCGCCGGCCGCGTGTCACTCGCCGCCCGACGGCAGCTCGAGGGCGTGCTCGAGTCATGGTCGCACCGCCTCCTGCGACTCGACGTGCGCGACGAGGCGACGCTGGTGCCCTCGCCCGACGAGATCCGCGACCTCACCGAGCGTGCCGCCGACCCGCTCATCGCCGGCGTCGCCGCGGGACTCATGCGGCGCATCGAGGCCGGCGGCGACGAGGCTGCGGACGCCCGCGACGCGGTGAACATCCTGCACGGGCTCTGCGCCCGGGCCGGGGAGGCCGCCCGATGAGGCTGTGTTCGGTGACCATCCGCAACTACCGGATGCACCGCGAACTCACCGTCGCGTTCGACCCCGCCCGCACGGTGATCGGCGGCCCGAACGAGACGGGCAAGACCACGATCGTCGAGGCTGCGCACCGGGCGCTCTTCCTGCGCAGCCGGGTCTCGGGCGAAGTGCTCGAGTCGATGCGGTCCCACTTTCATCCCGGCCATCCGACGGTCGAACTCGCGTTCGAGAGCGGCGGCACGGTCTACCGCGTGACCAAGCAGTTCACCGGCACGGCCACCGCGCCCACGACGCTCGAACAGGCGGGCGGGCCGACACTGCGGAACGAGGAGGCCGAGCGGAAACTTCGTGACCTCGTGGCCGCCGAGGCCGTCCAGGGCCGCAACGTCGAAGAGCGGCTGAAGATGCAGTGGGCGCATCTGTGGGTGTGGCAGGGCGCGGCCCACGCCGATCCCCTCGAAGGCGACGCGCTCCAGGAGCCGCTCGGCAGGCTGCGGGACCGGCTCGGCAGCCTCGAGGACGGCGGCGTGATGGAGTCGAAGACCGACGCCGCGGTGGGGCGGGCAATCGCCGAGACGCACGCCGCGCGGACGCGGGACGACGGCCGGCCGCGGGCCGACTCGCCGCTCGGCCGGGCGGAGACGGCTCTGCAGGCGGCCCGCGCGGAGGTCGCCGCCGCCCAGGCCGCGATCGACGTGCTCGACGGGGCCGCGGCGACGGTCGCCCGGGCCGACGCGGTCATTGCCGAGAGCGAGGTGAGCCTCGCCGCGCGGCGAACCGAGCAGGACCAAAACGACCATCGCCTGCGGGACGCGCAGACGCTCGAGGTGCGCCGGGCGGAGCAGCAGGCGGCGGCCGCGGCAGCCACCGCGCGGCTCACCGAACTCACCGCCGCCGACCGCCAGATCCGTGAGTGCGAAGCCCGCATCGCGTCGATCGAGGCGCGACGGATCCCGGCGGCCGAGCGACTCGCCGCCGCGGTGACCACCGAGCGGGAGGCGGAGGACCGTCGCACCATCGCCCAAGAGCAGGCCCGCGTGCGACAGCAGGAGCAGGCCCGCGCCGCCGATCTCGCGGAACTCCACGGCCAGGCCGAACACCTCGAACAAAGGCGCAGCGAACGGGCCGGCCTCGCGGGCCGCTGCGGGCGAATCGCGGCGCTCCGGGCCGAGGCCACCGACCTCGCGGCACGCTACACCGCCCTGCCTGCCATCACGGCCGCGGATCTCGCCGATCTCGCCGACATCGAGCGTCGACGCGACGCGGCGCAGGCAAAAGTCGAGGCCAGCGGCACGCGGATCGACCTCCTCTCCGCGAGCCAGCCCGTGCGGCTCGCCGGCCGCGCGCTGGCGGCTGGCGCGAGCGAGATGATCACGGCCGACGCGACCCTCGAGGCGGCGGATGTACGGCTGCGGATCTGCCCGGGTGGCGGCACGTCGCTGGCGGAGGCCACGCGGCTGCGGGACGAGGCCGCCGCCGCGCTTGCCGCGCGGCTCCGGGAGTTAAAGGTGGTGGATCCCGCCGAAGCCCGGCGGGTGCAGCCCCTGCGCCAGACGCTCGAGTCGTCGCTCGACGCCAAGCGGTCCGCCATCCGTGATCTCGGCGACACGCAGGCCGAGCAGGAGCTCGCCGCGCTCGATGCCGAACTCGCCGAACTCGAGACGGTGTTCGCCGGCACGCCGCGGGCCGGGTTCGGGCCGCCGGCCGGGCTCGATGCCGCGATCGCCGCCCGCCGGGGGGCAAGTGAACGGTTCAGGGAGCTCGCGGCGGCTTGCGCGACGGCCGTCGCCGCAGAACTCGCGGCCGAACAGGCGGTCGTCGCGGCCCGAGAGGCGCGGGAGTCCGCCGCGGACGCGATCCGCACGATCGACGACGACCTCCGCGACGCCCGCGTGCGGCTGGCAGTGCTCGTCGAGGAACATGGCGCCGAGCGAGAGGCGGCGATCGACGCCGCGACCCGCGATCGCACGGCGGCCGACGATCACCTTGCGGCCACGCAGGAGGCGCTCGTGCGGCTCCAGCCAGACCTGCTCCGCCAGACGGCCGTCCGCCTGCAGCGGGCGATCGAAAAACTCCAGGCGGCAGGCCAGGCGGCCCTCGCCGATCGCACGATCGGGCTCGACAAACTCCGCACCAGCGGCACGCTCGACCCCCGGGCGGACCTCGCGCAGGCCGTGGCCAACGAGCGGATCGCCGCGGCGGCACACGAGCACGCCGCCCGCGAGGCGCGGGCCCACGCCCTCCTCGCGGAACTCTTCGCCGCCCGGAAGCGGCAGATCGAGGCCCGGTTCGTGGCGCCGCTTGCCAACCGTGTGGCCGGCTATCTGCAGTGCCTCTTCGGAGCGGATGCGACGGTTGCCATCGGATGCGAGGCCGACACCTTCACGTCGCTCCACGTCACCAGGCCGGAGTACGGCAGCGTCGCCATGCCGTTCGCCCGCCTCAGCGGCGGCGCGCGGGAGCAGGTGGCCGCCGCCTTTCGGCTGGCGATGGCCGAGATCCTCGCCGCCGATCATGACGGCTGCCTGCCGATCGTGTTCGACGACGCCTTCGTCAACGCCGACGCGGCTCGGGTGGCCGCCGTCCAGGCGATGCTCGACCGGGCCGCGGAACAGGGCCTGCAGGTGATCGTGCTGTCGTGCAACCATCGTGACTACGACGGACTCGGCGCCGTCACGATCGAACTGCCCAGGGTGTCCTTCGCCGGTGCGGCCCGACCGGCCGCCGCCGACACGGCGCCGGCAGGCGGGGCCACGAGCGACGAGCCCGCTTGAGCCGCGGGCACGGCCGGGCACGGGGCGGTCGACACCCGCGAAAAGCCGCGATTGGACCGCCACCTTTCGCGAGGGTATAGGCGATTTGAGCGGGGAATTCCCACTGGTCTCCGGGCCCGCCGATCGCCAGAATCCCCCGCCCGTTTTCCGGCCGCCACCGCGCAGCGACACCATGACCACGAGCCCGTCCTCCGCCCTCGGCATCTCCGCGATCGCCATCCACCAGCCGGCGTGGGAACTCGACAACGGCTGGTTCGGCGACCTCATGCCCCGCAAGTTCGCCCACCACACGGGCATCGAGGCCCGCGGGATCTCGACCGAGGACGAGGTGATGATGGGCCTGCAGGCCATCCGCCGCATCCAGCGGGAGACGAGCTGCGACCTCGCCGCCTGCCGCGGGCTCGTCTTCGTGTCGCCCTCGCTCATCCCCCCGTCGGTCGCCCAGCGGCATCTCGATCCCGACCAGGCGGCCGTCGAGCGGCCGACCCGCGCCGCCCGGCAACTCGCCCGGGCCTTCGGCATGCGCCGCTGCCGCACCATCGGCCTCAACTGGTTCTGCTGCGGCTACAGCCGGGCATTCGAGGTCGTCTCCCGCCGCTGGGGCCCGCGGCTCGCCCTCGGCCGCGACGAGTTCCTGCTCGTCGTCGTCGCCACGCGGATCAGCCGCATCACCGACTACGGCTGCGGGCAGACCGCCGGCCTGTTCGGCGACATGGCCTCGGCGACGCTCGTCGCACCCCTGGCCAGCGGCCGGCACCCGCCGCACTTCGAGATCGTCCACGCCCACGCCGAGCGGCAGCCGTTGGAACGGCCCGCGTTCGACTTCCACGTCCGGCCCGACGTGCCCGTGCCCGTGCCCGACGGCGGCCGGACCGTGGCGCCCGAACGGCTCGTCTACTCGCTCGACGGCATGGCGATCGCCGAGACCGCCCCGCGGGCGATGTCGGCCGCCGTGGCCCGCGCGCTGGCGGCGAGCGGGGTCACCGGCGCCGACGTGAGCCACGTCGTGCCGCACCAGGCGGGCACCGGCATCGTGCGGTTCACCGGCATGAAGCTCGAGGAGCTCGGCGTCGGCGGCGAACTCGTCAACGGCCTCGTCCGCCGCACCGGCAACGTCAGCGCCTGCTCGGTGCCGCACGCCCTCCACGAGACCTGGAGCCGGCTGCGGGGCCTCGTCGCCTGCCCCACCGCGGCGGTCGGCAGCCCCGGCCGGCCCGAGGTGCTGCAGGGCTGCGTGCTCCTGCGGTCGACGGCCCACCACGACCGCCAGGCCATCGTCGCCGCCTAGCGTGGCGTTGGCGGGGCCGACGTGTCCCGTTGCCGGCCGGCGGCGAAATTCCCGCGTCCCCGCCCCGTTTCTTGCCTGCCGCCACCCCGCCACGCGAGCGTTGGTCGTGCCGGGAAGGCCGTGGACGGACGCGAACGCCGGGGCGCTGCCCCGCCTGCCGTGCCGGCCCATGCCGTCCGGGTGCATGACTATCGGAAGACGAGCTGCTGGGCGTTCCGCCGTGGAGCCCTGGCGCAGCGTAGGCCGACGAGGTCCGGCGTGTTCACGTCGGGCGTCGACGACTTTCGTTGCGCCGCACGACTCCGCGGCGTGGGCTACGCGCAGTGGATGCCGCGAACGACACGTTTCGCGGAGACCTTCCGATGTTCCGTCCCCTCACCGGCCTCGTGCCGGCCGCCCTCTTCGCCCTGCTGACCCTCATCGCCCTCGTCGCGCTTCCCGCCCGCGGGGAGATTGTGCTCTCGTCCTCCTCCCTGCCGGTCTCGGTATCCGGCACGTCTGCTGCCGGTAATCCCGTCTCCTTCCTGGCGACGTTCACGACCTCCGGCAGCACGCTGTTCCTCGATCTCGTCAACGACTCCCCGACGCCGACAGCGGCGCCGGCCGACGTGCTCGCGAGCTTCTACTTTGACGTGTTCCAGGACGGAACCCGCTCGCCCCTGCAATACGCGGCCGCCACGGGCCAGGTCTACGAAGTCCGCCGCAACGCGTTGGGCCGCTTCGTGCCCGGCACCCTGCCGGGTGGGGCCACCGACCTGCGGGCTCTCACCCTGGGCACCGGCACCGACATCGAGCCCACCGGCAACCTCGTGGACAAGCTCCTCGTCCGCGGCACGGCCTCGTTCGCGTTCACGGGCCTGAATCCGGCCCTGCCGATCGTGCTTGAGGACAAGTTCGTCTTCGGCCTGGGCACGTCGCCTGATACCACCATCACCGCGATGCCGGAGCCGGCCATGCTGGCGTTGCTCGCGCCCTCCGCGCTCTTCGTGCTCTTTGCCGCCTGGATTCACAGCCGACGTGCCGAAGGCCTGCGGCCTCGCCCCGACGGCGGCGGGGCGTCTTAGTGGAGGCGATGGAACCGCCCCGCTCCAGTGGTACGAGGTGACGCTCGCCGCGATCCTGCTCTTCGGCCCGGGCATGGCCGTCGTCACCATTGCCTTCTCGCGCACGGGGCCCGGGCAGAGAATCCGGCCTTGGCCGACGAGGTCGATCTCCGCTGACGCAGTGCGGCCCGTTCAGCGGCCGCCGAGGAGGTAGGCCAGCAGGTGCGGCAGGTTCTCCTCGCCCACCTGCTCGACGACGTTGGATGGCATCGGCGAGAGCCGGCCGACGACGGTCTCCTCGATTGCGGCGTTGGGAATCCGGATCTCGCGGCCGGCCGCATCGGCGAGCACGACTTCACCCCCCTCATCGCGGAGTTTCAGGCCCGCGACGCTTCGGCCGTCGGTCGTGACGATCGTCGTCATGCGAAACGCCTCGTCGACGTTGCGGTTCGGGTCGAGGATGTCCTCGAGCAGCCGCTCGGCCCCGCGTTGGCCGACGCCATCAAGCTGCGGGCCGACGAGTCCACCGGCACCGCCGTGGCGGTGGCAGGCGGCACAGGCCGTGCGGAAAATCTCCGCTCCGCGGTCGCGGGAGCCGGGCGTCTTCACGGAGGCCGCATGCACCCGGCTGATCCGCTGTTGGATCTCGGCATCGGCGGCCGGCAGGCCGGCGGTCAGTTCGTCGATCCGCTCGGCGGCGTCACTGGCGGCGGACTGCTTGACCGCGTCGGCAACCTGCGAATCCCGCAGCAGACGGGGCGACGCCTTGCCGGCGGCCACGGCGGCCAGGAGCGCCTCGCTGCCGCCGCGGGTCCTGGCCTGGGCAAGCGCGATCGTCCGCTGCAGGACGGCCGGCGCGGAGGCGTTGGCCGTGACGAGAGGCTCGCGGGCCTCCGCCGCGTCGATGTCTGACATCGACGCGGCGGAGG
>JBJTHX010000461.1:0-2921 GCA_046094745.1 Planctomycetia bacterium | reverse complement strand
TCGGCGAACTGGCTCATGCCGAGCGTGTTGGGGAGCTCCACCCACTCGACCGCGTCGACGTAGACGGCGAGGTACCACTCGTGGATCCGCCGGGGCTCGACGCCGAAGAGCAGGGCGAAGAGGCCCGTCACCATCAGCCGCTGGATGTGGTGGGCGTAGCCGTATTCCAGCGTCTGCCCGACGGCATCCCGGAGGCAGTTCATGTCCGTCGCGCCCGTCCAGTAGAGGTTCGGCAACGGCCGGTCGGCTCCCAGGGCATTGCGGCCGAGGTACTCGGGCATGAACTGCCAGTACACGCCGCGGACGTACTCCCGCCAGCCGATCACCTGGCGGATGAACCCCTCGGCTGCCTCGAGCGGCGCCTTGCCTTCGCGCCAGACCCGCTCGGCGCCGGCGACCACGTCCCGCGGGTCGAGGAGCTTCATGTTCATGGCCTGCGAGAGCCGCGAGTGGTAGAGCCATGGTTCGCCGGTCCAGATCGCGTCCTGGTAGCGGCCGAAGGAGGGCAGCCGGTGGGCGAGGAAGTCGTCGAGCGCGGCTGTGGCGTCGGCCGGTGTCACCGGCCAGTCGAAATGCTCGAGGCTGCCGGGGTGCTTCGCGAACCGGGCGTTCACGAGATCGATCACGCCGCGGGTCGTGGCATCGGGAGCGAACCGCACCGGCGCGGGAAGCGTGCCCGGGCCCGACTTGGGGAACGCGCCGCGGTTTTCGGCGTCGTAGTTCCACTGGCCGCCGGCCGGTGCGCCGTCTTCCATCAGCACCCCGAACTTCGTCCGCAGCGGCCGGTAGAAGTACTCGAGCCGGAGTTGCTTGCGGCCCTTGGCATGGGCGGCGAACTCGTCCCGCGACGAGAAAAAGTGGCGATCGGGCCGGATCTCGAGCGGGATGCCGGCTGCCTTGGCGGCCGCGACGATGGCTTCGTGCACCCGCCACTCGCCCGGCTCGACGACGACGAGTTTTTCCGGTGTGGCCTGCGCCTTCCGCAGCCGGGCCAGGCTCGCGGCGAGGGCCGCGGCGAGCGAGACCGGCTCCTTGGGCCCCGACCGCGCCGCCAGTGCCGTGTAATCGACGTCGATGCCCCGGGCGGTGAGGTCGTCGCGGAAATGCCGCATCGCGGCCAGGAAGACCGCGATCCGCGCCTTGTGCGTCCAGACGTGCGTGCTCTCCTCGGCCACCTCGGCCATCCACACGCCGTCCCGCCGGGCGTCGAAGCCGTCGAAGGCGGCGCTCGCCGCATCGAGCTGGTCGCCGAGCACGAGCACCAGGTGTCGCGGCATGCACGGAATCCCGGGGACGCGGAGGAGGAACCCGGTCAATCCTAGGCCGCCGGCGCGGAAAAGATCAGCGGGCCAGCCGGGGCCGCAGACGGCCGTCGATGCGGATGCCGGCAGTCGGCAGGGCCGGCAGGCCGGCCGCGGCTGCATTGCCGGCGGCGTCGCGGAGCGTGGCCCCGTCGGGCAGGCCGATCAGGCGGCCGACCGTGATCCCGCGCAGGGCCCGATCCGCCCGGACGACCTGGTAACGAAACGTCAACGCCGCGGTGCCTGCGCCCGCCGCGAGCGTCGCGGATCGCTCGCCGGCCCCGAGCCGCAGGGTGAGCCGGGGGCTGCCGGACACCTGCACCGGCTCGCTGAACCGCACCGTGAAGGTGAGCCACGTGCCGCGGCGATACGTGCCGGCCGCCGGCAGGTCGACGCCGACGACGACCGGCTGGACGGTGTCGGCGGGCGGCTCCCCGACCGGCGGTGGCGGCGGCGGTTCCCCGGCCAGCGCCGCAAACGCGCCGACGAGCTGCGGGCCGCTCCGCGGCAGTCCGCGGTGGTCGTAGAGGACGGCGTTGTCCGTAACGCCGATGGGCATCAGCGGCCGGGTTGGCCGGTCGGCCCACGTGAACGCGGGAATCGCGACGGCCGCGGGCAGGCTCCCGCCGTTGGCGAGCCGGTAGTCGCCCCCGGCGGGATCGACGAGCACGGGCCGGATCGAATGGATCGCGTTGTGGGCCGCCACGTCGGCGGCGAGCGCGGCAGCCTCGATGCCCAACGGATGGTCGGCCGGGCCGTTCCAGATCACGTTGCCGCGGATGACGAGGTTGTCGTCGGCGCGGGCGGGTGAGGTGATGTTGCTGCCGTTGCCGGCCGCCCGCGGGCCGGCCACGGCGAACTGCTGCCAGCGGCTCGTGAAGCCGTCGGGGTTGAGAACGACGTTGTTGACGATGAACACGTTGCGGTTCGGGATCGGCTCCTCGGCGCCGCCGACGACCGGCCCCCAGCCGCCGAGGTCGCGCCGGGCCTGGCAGGCGGCCTGGTCGCCGTCGCAGGAGCGGCCCCCGAACACCGCCTCGATCACGTGGCTGCGGGAGCCGACGCGGTACAGCGTGTTGTGGGCCATGAGGATGTTGTAGCCGCCGTTGACGCCGATCCCGGCGCCGGCGGTGTCGTGGATCACGTTGTTGGTGAACGTGATCCCGGCGGCCTCGTAGTGCAGCCACGGGGAGACCATGAACTCGAAGCCCGTGCCCTGGCCCGCGGTGAAGCCGCCGGTGCCGGCGTCGAAGAACTCGTTGCCGGTGATCGTGAGAGAGGCCGAGCCCCCCTTGGCGTACATCGCCCAGTCACCGGCCCGGTGGATCCGGCTGCCGACGACGTGGCCGTATTGCACCGCCACGAAGTCGATCGCGTTGTCCCAGCCGCCGGAGATGTCGCAGTTCTCGATGTACACGTGCTGGGACTGGTTCACTTTGAGGGCCTCCTGCGGGGAGGCGTAGACGGCGATGTCGCCCGTGCCGCGGATCGTCACGTTGCGAAGCAGGATGTGGCTCGAGGCCTCGAAGTGGACGACGTCACCTCCGCCGGCCGAGATCTCCAGGCCGTCGAAAGAGAGATACCGGCAGTCGAAGACGTTGACCGATGGCAGCCGGGCGG
>JBJTHX010000460.1:0-2939 GCA_046094745.1 Planctomycetia bacterium | reverse complement strand
GTCGCGTAATTGCCGATCGTTCCCGAGGTTGGGGTGGAATTGATGTTGGCTACGTCGCCGCCGTAGGCCTGGGCTAGCGAGCTTCCGCTGAGCGTAGTGAAACGCACACCCGTCACCCACGGCAGGATTCCATCGACGAGGGTAGCAGAGGGAATTCCGGTAAACGTGGTCGTGCCGTCACCCCAGTTGAAGATGCCCTCGCCTGGTTGCCGGACGAGCACGCCGGCATTCAAGACGCTGGACTGAAAGCGCATAGACGAGGAGCCGCCCAGAAAGCGAACCGTGCCCGAGGGATTGAGCGAAACGGTCACCGCGGTGGCCGTGCCGAAGCCATAGCCCGCTATCCGCAACTCGCCGATGCCTGGATACGAGCCAGCCGGGATGCCGGGCACTGAAGCAGTGGCGTTTTGCAGCGTCAGACTGCTGATCGTGCTCGACGCCGCGAGCGTAAAATTCGCTGCCGCTGCATTGTTGAACCACACGTTCAATCCGCCGCCGGCAGTGCCATTGGTGAAGACGGGCGTGCCCGCCAGGCCGTTGGCCCGGTCGATGAACAGCGTCTGTGAGCCGCCCGTGGCACTCGTGCCGGACACGGTGCCGTTGACCGTCAGCGATTGACCACCGAGTCGCCAGTTCTGCGAACCGGCGAGCACAACGTTCAGCCCCTGGCCGGCGGTCGTGCTGCCCAGCGCGAGCGAGCCGGACTGCACGAGGATGCCGCCCGGGCCGAGCGTGAGCGATCGCGTCGTGCCGTCGCTGCGGATCGTGAGGCCGCCGGTCGCTGTCGGCAGCGTGAGCAGACGATTGACGCTTGCGTCGTTCGTCAAGACGACCGTGCCAGCCGTCTGGCCGCTGACGTTGAACACGGCCGTGTCGTTCGCGGTCGGCGCAGCGCCCGCCGGCGTGGTGCCGAGGAAGTTCTGCCACCAGTTTGCCGCGGTCGACCAGGTGCGGGTGCCGCCGCCGTAGAAGAATGTCGATTGGGCGAACGCCCGCGACGGGCCCAGAAGGCACGCCGACGCCAGGCACGCGGCCACGGCGACGCGAAGCGTGGGCGACCGAGTTGCCATCATGCCACCTGCGAGCAACGAGTCATGAGTGGACGCGCAACGAACCGGGAGACGAACTCCACTCCCCGAAAAAAATAGTACCGGAGGGCTGCCGCCTTGGCAACCGGACGGATCAGCGGTTTGGGCGGTTTAAAATCCGAGGAAAACGAAACAACTCAAAGGAGTCGGTGAACGTGCAGGGATCGAACGCGGCTCCGCGCGGTCGCTGGTAATAGTTCGCCACAAAATGGGATGGAACTGCTCGCGTGCCGGATCGGGCCGGGGGGGCAGTTTCTCGGTGAAAAGAGGCCGTTTCCGCGGCCCGCGGCCACGATTCGCTTGACGCTCCGCGTCCGGAAGTGCTACTTACCCAGACCATGGCGGGCGGCGGGTCGCGGCCCGCGCCCGATCCCCCTGCCCCTTGGGCAACGAGTCAGGAGCACATCCACATGTCGGTGATTCGCGTGGGCAGCAGCAGCGGTTATGCGGCGGGTTGGGAGGCCATCTTCGGCGGCGGCCGGAAGGCCAAGGCGGCCGCCCGGGCCAAGCCCGGCAAGGCGGCGGCGGTGAAGAAGAAGGCCGTGCGGGCGGCCCGGCCGGCGAAGTCGGCCAAGAAGCGGGCCGCCGCCAAGAAGGCCCGGCGCCGCTAGAGGTGGCGGTGCGGCCGGCGGCGGGGGTCGAGCTCGCGACCAGGCGGATATTCGAGCGGCGGTCAGGGCCTTTTGCGGCTTGACGAAATACTGTTCATGCGTACAGTATTTGCGTTCCCGGTACACTTCACACTGTCGAGGACGTCGCCCATAGCCACCATCCCGCAGATTCGTAACCGCCTTCTCGAAGGCTTCCCGGAGAAGCAGGCCGACCTGCTCGCCCACGTGTTCTTCGAGGCCCACGACGATTTGGTCAACCAGGCCGACTTTCACGCGCTCACCGGCGTCGTGAAGGAACTCGCCGACGCCCAGCAGCGCACCGAACTTCACGTCGAAGAACTGGCCGAGGCCCAGAAGGAACTGGCCGAGGCCCAGAAGCGGACCGAACTGCGCGTCGAAGAGCTCGCCGACGCCCAGAAGCGGACCGAGATCACCGTCGAGAATCTTGCGGAGACGCAGCGGAAGATGCTCATCCGGCTCGACAAACTCGACGGACGCACCCTCGAAATCCAAGTCGCCCGGCATCTGCCGGCGTATGTGGGCCGCGTGTTCAAGAAGTTCCGGGTGATCGAGACGCAGGAACTGATCGAGTCGCTCGCCGGCCGGCTGGCCGAGGCCGACGAGGACGACCTCCGGCGGGCTGACATCGTCGCCAAGGCCCGGCTCGACGGCGGGGAGGTGCACCTGGTCGTGGAGGTTTCCTGCACGGCCGACACCGACGACGTCGTCCGCGTGAAACGCTGGGTCAATGCGGTCGCCGCCGCCGGGGTGCTGGCGGTCGGGATCGTGGCGTGCGAGGCGATCGCCGCGGGCACGATCGAGCGGGCCGAGCGGGATGGCGTGCGGATTCTCATCGAGGGCCGCATCCTGCCCAGCGCCGCGTGAGCACTCTGACTTACGTTTGGCGTCGGCTCGGGGGCGGCAAAAGTCTCGTCGCTGATGGCCGAGGCGGCCATAGGCTCCTCGAGCGTTCGCCGACCCCCTTCGCCTACCTCGTTCGGTTCGCCAGAAATCGCTGCCGTTGGGGAGATCTGCTTCTACCGGCCGGCCGGGCTTTGGCCCAGTTCGCGGGCCCGGGCCGTGGCGGCGACGACGGCGTCGATCAAGGCGCCGCGGACGCCCCGCTGCTCGTCGAGGCCCTCGCCGACGGCGGCGTGAAGGCGGGGTTGCCGCGGCCGCTCGCGCAGGCGCTCGCCGTCGAGACGCTCGCGGGCACGGGCGCGCTGCTCGAGCAGACGGG
>JBJTHX010000459.1:0-8065 GCA_046094745.1 Planctomycetia bacterium | reverse complement strand
GCCCCGGGCGGAGTTGCGAGGTGGCCAGGCGTCGCGCATGAGCTACACATGCAGGGCTGCTCCGTGGCGGCGGCCGGCCCAAAGGATCACGCGTTCGATGGTCTTTTCTCGCCTGCATGACGGCAGTCGATCGGCGGCCTTGGCCATGCTGACGGCGGCCGCCTGCACGGTCGCCGGCATTCCCGCCGCCGCCGCCACGTTGCAGCCCTTCATTTTTAGCTCATGCGCGACTCCTGTCCAACTCGCAAAACCGCCCGTGGCGGATCGCCGGCGTTCACCGCGATGCAGGCCGTTCCGGCACCGCCAGCCGGATCCAATCCTTTGTCAGCGACGTCAACTCCACCGGGAGCGGCCCGTTCCACCCCTGCACGAGGCCGTGCCACTGCCGCTGCTCGTCCCGCCAGATGGCCACGTCCGCCGGCGCGGGCAACGCCAACGTGATCCCGCCGCCCGAGAACGACTTCAGGCCACCCGCCGCCATCGCCGCGAGGTTGCCCTCGTCGTCGACCCGGGCCGCCGCCACGCCCACGGCATCGAACCGCACCTCGTGCCCACCCACGGCGAACGATTGCCGGATCGGATCGCCCATCACGTCGTTCTCGCCCGCGACCACGAATACCGTCCCGTCGAGCAGCCGGTTCCGCCCACTCCGCCGGGCGTTCCAGCCGTCCGGATTCGGCGTCTGCGGCTCGACGCCCGCCTGCTTCAGACCCGCGACGACGGCGTCGGCGGCCGTGAAAACGGGAACTCCGTCCAGGGCCTTGTCCCCGTCGAAGGGCCGGCCGTCGAAGTCCATCGTCCACGCCGCGCCGCCGCGCAACACGGCCGTCTTGCCGCCGGCCGCCAGCCGGCGGATGAACTCCGCGACCGCCGGCCGCTCGAACTGCAGGTTGCGAAACACCACCGCGGCGTACCGCTGCGGTCCGTACCGGAGAGAGCCGTCTTCACCGATCGTCAGGCTCCCGTCGGCGATCTCGCTGCTGGGGATGAGGTCGGCGTAATACCCGGACGCCTGCAGGTCGACCGCCACACCGCGGCCGATCGTGGGCTTGCCGCCGGCCCAATTGCAGGCGTAGGGATGCCCGAAGACGACCGCCACGGGACAGTCCAACGGCGCGGTCGAGATCGCGTTCAGGAGCCGCACGCGACAGTCGGTCGCCATGGCCGGATCGGCGGCCAGGCTGCGGGTCATCGCCGCCTCGGGCTCCGGCCAGTAGGGATGAAAGTTGATCCGCCCGCCCATCAGCGCGCTGCGCCACACCTCCTGGGCGTAGGTCGCGGGATTGTCCCTCACGACCCGGCCGTTCGCGTACCACATGTTGTACCAGAGCGGGCTATGCCACTTCTTGCAGAGCGCGGTCCGCACGGCGAAGGGCGTCGACTCGTCGGTCTGCGCCAGCTCGCGACGGACCGACCACCAGGAGAGCCCGTTCTTGAACACCTCGTTGCGATCGCTGCCGGGCCACCACGTCGGATGCGTGGCCATCATGGCCCGGGGACCGAACACCACCTTCAAGTTCCGCTCGAAGGCGTTTTCGACCTCGACACACTGCTGCCGGTTCATCTCCATGAAATGGTCGATCGCCGCCATGCGGTCGCCCTCCCGCCCGCGCTCGCCCTTCACCATGAGCAGCATGTCGCGGAGCAGGTCGTGCCCGGGCCGCCGTGCGGCGTAGGCGGCGGCCATCGGCCGGGAGAACCACAGGTCGTCGGTCCGGAGTTCGTCCGTGTCCCGGCCCGGGAACCCCCACTCGTCCTTGCAGGCGCCGGCCAGCGGCAGGTCGGCGTATTGCTCGAGGATCTTCCGCTCGAAGGGAATCAGGTGCGGAGCATGGACGTCGATCGAGAGCAGGGTGAAGGCGGCCAGGACGCAGGCCGTGCGGCCCTTGTCGGCCGCAGTCACGGGGATCGTGACCGTCAGCGAACGGTCGGCCTCGAACGTCGACGCCGCGCGGTCCGTGATGTCGCGAATGCTGTCGGGGTCGAGGCCCTCCGGGCCCGCCACGTAGGAGTACACCCGGGCCACCCGACCGGCGTAGGTGTCGTACCCTTCGCGGAAATAGGTGTAGTGGTCCTTCAGGTCGAGCGGCGGCACGCGCACCGTGGCCTTGCCGTCGACCCCGTCCAGGGGCACTTCCCGCAGGCGCACGAGTTCCTGCATCTCGTCGGGATGGTGGTCGCGGAACGTCCGCCGGGCGAACCTCGAATCGAGGTCGAGCACGATGCCGAGGCCGAGGGAGCGGGCATGCTCGGTCGTCGCCTTGAAGAGGTCGTGCACCCGGGGATCGGTGACCTCCACGCCATGGCGGTAGGAGTGGGTCAGGAGTCCTGCCCCGGCATGGCGGGCGATCGACTCGAGTTCGCGCCGCCACACGTCCGACTCGAAGTGCTCCTTGACGAAGAAGTAGGCGAACAGTCCGGGCCAGGCTGTCGTGACGACGTTATGGTCCTGATCAGGCAGTCGCACCCGGCCCGTGATCGCCGCCTGCGGCAGGTTTTCGTGAGGCGGCTCTTCCGCCCGGGCGGGCCAAGTCGCCACGAGCATCATCGTCACGACCGCCGCCGCGGCGACCCACCATCCGATCGCCTTGCGAGTCGACTGTGAACCGCCCACGGGATATTCGGGTTCGCGGCGGGACAGATGCGTCGTCATGCGTCACGGTCCTCCGGGATGCTCCGTCATTCCGCGCATGTCGCGGGCGGCCCCTTGATCGAGCGGCCGCTCGGACGCACAGTCTAGCAACCGGACATCGCGTGGTTCGCGGGTCCATGCGCCGCCTGCCGCCCTTACCCCGCTCGAGTGCGCCCATGCCCGACGCAGCGAACGCTCCGCGGTTGCTCGTGCTCGCCGGCGTGCACGGCGACGAGCGGGAGCCGATCGAGGCCGTGCGGCGGCTCGAGGCCGCCCTCGCCAGGGTGCGGGTTCATGGCAGCGTGACGCTCGTGCCGGAGGCCAACCCCACCGCATGCGCGGCCGGCACACGGCTTGGCGCCGACGGCCTCGACATGGCCCGCTCGTTTCCGGGAGATCCCGATGGCTCCCCCACGCAGCGGGCGGCCCACGCCGTCACCGAGCACATCCGCCGGGCCGACGCCCTGATCGACCTGCATACCGGCGGCCGGACGCTGCGGGTGCTGCCGATGACCGGCTACATGCTGCACCGCGACGCTGTCGTCCTCGATGGGCAACGGCGGATGGCCCGGGCATTCGGTCTGCCCGTGATCTGGGGCACCTCGCCCGCGCTCGAAGGCCGTTCGCTCTCGACCGCCCGCGACCTCGCCGTGCCCGCCATCTACGCCGAGTACGGGGGCGGCGACGGTTGCGACGAGGCGGCTGTCACCGCCTATGTCGCGGGCTGCCTCAACGTGATGCGGGAACTCGGCATGCTGCCCACCACGACGGTGCGGCCGGCCGTCGATCGCGAACCGCTCGTCGTGGAGGACGCCCGCGACGGCTCCGGCCACCTGCAGGCCGGGCACCCGGCGCCACTCGACGGCGACTTCCGCGCCGCCGTCGGCCTCGGCGCCACGGTCCAGGCCGGTGACGCGCTGGGCACGCTCGCCACCGCGGCGGGCGACGAGCACGTGATCCGCGCCGCGGCCACGGGACTCGTGCTCGTGCTGCGGCCCGACGCCGCCGCACGGGCCGGCGATCCGCTCGCCGTGATCCTCGAGCACGAGGCCGGGGGCGACGGCACATGAGCGTGTGGCGCTACGCCGACCGGATCGCCGCGGTGCCACCGTTGCACCGCATCACACTCGGCGAGGGTGACACGCCGCTGGTCGAATCGCGGGCGATCGGCCCACGGGCCGGGATCGGCCGCCTGCTCTTCAAGCTCGAGACCGGGAACCCCAGCGGGTCGTACAAGGATCGCTTCGCGGCGGTTGCGATCTCGTCGCTCGCGGCCGCCGGCACGGTGCGGTGCGTGGCCACGTCCAGCGGCAACACGGGCGCGGCACTCGCGGCCTACTGTGCGCGGGCCGGCATCCGGCTCGACATCGCGCTGGTGGAGACGGCGCCCGCCGGCAAGGTGTCGCAGATGCTCGCCCATGGAGCCCGGCTCCGCCGCGTGCGGGGCTTCGGCCTCGACGCCGAGATCACCCGCCGGACGTTCGCCCGACTGGCGGAACTCGGCCGGGCGCCGGGCAGCTCGCTCGAGATCAGCGGCTACCGCTACAGCCCCGTGGGGATGAGCGGGGTCGAGACGATCGCGCACGAGATCGCCGCCGAGTTGTCGACCACGGGACCGGCGGTCGACCACGTATTCGTGGAGGCCGGTGGTGGCGGACTGACGCTCGCGGTGGCCCGCGGTTTCGCGTGGCTCGTCGCGCACGGCCGCCTGCCACGGTCACCCGCGATCCACTGCGTGCAGCCCGAGGGCAACGACACGATCGCGAGCCCGCTCCGAACAGGCGCCACGGCCGCCCGCGAGGTCGTCTGCACGACTGCCATCAGCGGACTGCAGGTGCCCAGCGTGGTCGACGGCGACGCGGTGATCGCGGCCTGTCGTACGAGCGGCGGCACGGGCCACACGGTCTCGGACGAGGAGACGCGGGCGATGCAGCGGAGGCTGGCCCGCGAGGAGGGCGTGTTCGCCGAGCCGGCCGGGGCCGTGGGCGTGGCCGGAGCCGTGCAGGCGGCGGCCCGGGGCGAGATCGACCCGCGTGACACGGTCGTATGCATCATCACAGGCAGCGGCTTCAAGGACCCGGCAAGCCTGGAACGGCTCACGGCCGACTCGCCCTGCCCGACGGTCGCCTGGGACGAACTCGACTGATCCTGCGGTCGGGCCGAGGCTCACGTGCCGCAGAAGGTGCGGTAGGGGCCGGCCCCCGACGGCGGGCCGCTGCGGTACGGCTCATTGTCAGGGGTTTCCGCGCAGGGCTGGCGGACCGCGGCAAGCAGGCGGCGGAGCGGCACCAGATCGCCGGCCTCGGCCGCCGCGAGTGACTCCTCGACCCGGTGGTTCCGCGGGATCACGACCGGGTTCGCCTGGCGCAGCCGCGTCACGACCGCGGCGGACGGGCCCGGCTCGCGGGCCAGCCGCGCCCGCCAGGCCGCGAGCCATTCGCCGCCCACCGGCCCGCAGCCGGCATGCGCGTCCTCCGGGGTCGCGACCTGCCGCGCGAGTCCGGCAAACGTCGTGGTGAAGTCGGCCCGCGACTCGTGCATCCGCCGCAGGAGCGTCGCAACGAGTTCGCCGTCGCCGGCCTCCTCCGCGGCGAGGCCGAGTTTCGCCCGTGCGCCCGCGAGATGATGCCGCTCGTAGCGCGCTGGAAAGAGGGCCAGCACCTCCCGCAGCCGCTCCACGGCCTGCTCCGAGGGCCCCGGCATCAGCGGCAGGAGGCTCTCCGCCAAGCGGGCCAGGTTCCAGTGCGCGATCGCCGGCTGGTTGGCATAGGCGTAGCGGCCGTCCCGATCGATGGAACTGAACACCGTCACCGGGTCGTAGGCGTCGAGGAAGGCGCAGGGGCCGTAGTCGATCGTCTCGCCCGACACGGCCATGTTGTCGGTGTTCATCACGCCGTGCACGAAGCCCACGAGCATCCAGCGGGCGACGAGCGCCGCCTGTCGCTCGACGACCGCGTCGAGGAACGCCACCGCGCGGTCGGTGGCCGCGACCAGCGGGGCGTCGTGCCGGGCGATGGCATGGTCGAGGAGCGCGGCGAGCGCAGCGTGGTCTTCGATCGCGGCCGCATACTGAAACGTGCCGACCCGGATGTGGCTGGAGGCCACGCGGGTCAGCACCGCACCCGGCAGGGGTGCGGCTCGCAGCACCGCCTCCCCCGTGGCCGCGACGGCCAGACTCCTCGTGGTCGGAATGCCCAGCGCGTGCATCCCCTCGCTCACGATCAACTCGCGGAGCATCGGACCGAGTGCCGCACGGCCGTCGCCGCCGCGGGAGTAGCGGGTGCGGCCTGCGCCCTTGAGCTGGACGTCGTGGCGGCTGCCGGCGGGGGCCACCTGCTCGCCGAGGAGGATCGCCCGCCCGTCTCCCAGGTTCGTGAAATGGCCGAACTGATGGCCCGCGTAGGCCTGGGCGATCGGCTCGGCGCCCGGCGGCACCTCGTTGCCCGCGAACACAGCGGCACCGGCTTCGCGGAGCACGTCCGCGTCGAGCCCCAGTTCGGCGGCGAGCGGCTCGTTGAGGACGACGAGCGCGGGCGCCCGCACCGGCACGGGCGGCGACCGCTCGAAGAGTGTTGCAGGCAGCCGCGCGTAGGAGTTGTCGAACCTCCAGCCCGCCTCCGCGATCTGCCGCATGGACCGTGTCTCCGCGCTCGCGTGCCCGACGAGGGCCGCGTGCCATCGCTTCCACTCTAGGCGTCCGCGGCGGTCGTGTCAGCCGAAGTGCAGGCAGTGCCAATCGCCGCCCGTGGTCACGGCGGGCCCGCTGCCCAGAAGTGCCTCGTATCGGGCGGCGACGGCCGCGACGTCGGCGACCCGCAGCCCGCCGAGGATCAGGCCGCCCTCGATCGCCCCCGCGGCATCGCGGCGCACCTGGCGACAGAGGGCCGGGGCCTGCTCGATGAGCACGGGGGCGACGATGTTGGCGAGCACAAGATCGAAGCCGGCTGCCTCCGCCGGCAGCCCGGCCGCGACGTGGAGCCGATCTGTGACGCCGTTGCGGATGGCATTGGCGTGGATCGCCGCGTGGCAGGCCGCGTCGATCTCGATGGCATCCACGAACTGCGCGCCGAGCACGGCGGCCGCGATGCCGAGGATGCCCGAGCCGCTGCCGAAGTCGAGCACGCGGTCGAGGCGGCTGCCGGCGCGCCGCCGCGCGGCGATGGCGACCAGACACAGTTGTGTCGTCTCGTGCAGTCCGGTCCCGAAGCCGACGCCGGGGTCGATGAAGATCGTGGCGTCAGCGGCGTTGCCATCCGGCACACCCGGCTCCCAGGCAGGCAGCACGGTGCCGAAGCCGGCGACGGCGACCGGGCCGAACGCCGCCCGCCAGGCCGACGGGTCGGCCACCGGCTCGGTGCGAACGGCCACGGTGCGGCAGCCGCGCACCCCGGTGAGGCGGCCCAGTGCGGCCCGCAGGCCTGCCTCGGAATCGAAGCCGCAGGTGACGCGGGCGGAGGCGCGACTGCCGACCCAGTCCCGATCGACGGGCGCGGCGGCCGCGTCGAGCACGAGCGGCGATTCCACGAGCCCGAGCGCCGCCGCCTCGGCGACGTCGACGCTCCCCTCGGAGATCGCCAAGAGCCCCGTGTCGCCGGCGACCTCCCACAGCCAGCCGAGGAACGCCTCGCGGTCGAGTTCTTCGCCGCCGGGCAGTTCGACGCACGGGTCGACGTCGAGGTCGGCCAGCCAGCAGAGTCGTCGTTCCTGATCGTCACCCATGCCGTGGCCGCGCGAGCGACTCCAGTGGTGCCTCCAGGACGTCGGCGGGCGACCAGCCTGCCACCCGCAGGTCGCGGATCGCCAGGCCGCCGCTCCGCTTGGCCAACCGCTCGCCGGCGGCGTCGTGGACGAGCGGGGCGTGGCAGAACGCGGGCGGCCGCCAGCCGAGGGCCTCGAAGAGGAGCACCTGGCGGGCTGTGCTCGTCAGCAGGTCCTCGCCGCGGACCACTTCGGCGATCTGCATCGCGTGGTCGTCGGCCACGACGGCCAGTTCGTAGGCCGCCAGGTCGTCCCGCCGCCAGACGACGAAGTCGCCAAAGTCGGTGCCGGCCGTCCGCCGCACCGGGCCGTGCCGGGCGTCCTGGAACTCGATCGCGCGGCCGTCGGGCACGCGGAACCGCCACGCCACGCCGCCGGGCGCCGCCGCCCGCTCGCGCCGGGCGGGCCGCAGCGCGGGCGGGAACACCGGCTCGGCCTCCGGGCCGTGCGGCGCGACGGCCGCCGCCTCGACGTCGCGCCGTGAATGGGGGCTCGGGTAGATCGCCCCGGCCGCCTCCAGACGCCGCCAGATCTCGCGGTGCCGGCCCGAGTTCACCGCGGCGGCGGTCGAGGACCTGCGGTGGCTGGGCCTTGGCTGGACCGAGGGGCCGGACGTGGGCGGCCCGCATGCGCCCTACGAGCAGAGCCGCCGCGGCGACCGGTACCTCGAGATCT
>JBJTHX010000458.1:0-5008 GCA_046094745.1 Planctomycetia bacterium | reverse complement strand
GGACGTCGGCCGGGTGGCAGGGGGCCAGCGGCTTGCCGAAGTATTCCTCGACCTTCGCCCGGAAGGCGTCGAGGCCCATGGTATGGATCGTGTACTTGAGCCGGGCGACCTTGCGGTCGGAGCGGTTGCCGAAGTCCCGCTGCACCTTGACGATCGCCTCGGCGATGGCGAGGACGTCCTCCGGCGGCACGAAGCCCAGCCTTTTCGCCAGGGCCGGAAAGGTCTTGGCGGCGCTCGGCGTCACGCCCATGCCGCCACCGGCGAGGACGTTGTAGCCGAGAATGCGGCCCTGCTCGTGGATGGTCAGGAACCCGAGGTCGTTGGCGTAGATGTCGACGCAGTTATCCTCCGGCAGCGCGAAGGCCGTCTTGAACTTCCGCGGCAGGTAGGTGGGGCCGTAGATCGGCTCGATCACCTCCGGGCCGCCGGCCACCCGCTGTTGCTCGCCCGTGTCGGGGTCGGTCAGCCAGATCTCGTAGTAGGCCCGCGTGCGGGGCGCCAGGTGCCGCGCGAGCTCGTCGAGCTTGGCCTGCATCTCGAGGCGGATGGAATCGCCGTGGTGCGGCGCGGGGCAGCACATGATGTTCCGCTCCACGTCGCCGCAGGCGGCGAGTGTCGTCAGGTGGTTGGTGTGCACCCGCTGCATGAACGATTTCAGGTCGCCCTTGACCACGCCGTGGTGCTGGATCGACTGCCGCGTGGTGAGGCGGATCGTGCCGTTGCCGAGTTCGTCGCCCATGTCGATCGCGGCGAGCAGTTGCGCGGCGGAGAGCTTCCCGCCCGGCACCACCGTGCGGATCATGAAGGAGATCTGCCGCTCGCTCTTGGCCCCGTCGCGGGCCTTGCGGGCCTCGCGGTCGTCCTGCTGGTAGGTGCCGTGGTTCTTGAGTAGCTGGACAGAGGCCTTGCCGAACCCGGCCGCGCCGTCGACGAGTTCCTGGGCGATGTCACCCCGCAGATAGTCGCTCGCCACTTTGGCGACTTCCACGGCGGAGGGCTTGGCGGCGGCGGGCTGCGTTTCGTCTGGCATCGGTGCGGGCGTCCTCGGGCCGGGGTGGGGACTGTCCCGGCGATGAGCAGGATAGGCCATCGCCGCCACCGCACAAAAACCGGTGCCCGCCCCGCGGCGGGTGCAATCGGCACGACCGGACGCCGCGGCGGCGGCAGCCCGCCCCGCGGCCCGGCTTTCCCAAGTTTCCCCGGCCACCGTACCGATGCTTCGAGCGGACGCGGGCGGGATGCACTGCCCGGCCTCGGGAGGGTCGCCAGGTGCTCTACAGCCCTGCCACACGCATCGCCTTCGCCCACTATCCGAAGACGGCGGGCACCTCGCTTCAGCACTGGTTCCGGACGGTCTTTCCCGACGCCCGGCTGCTCGTCCCGGACAACCACCATCTGCCGGTGCGGGCCGGCCTGGAACTCATCGACCGCCTGCCGCTGGCCCCGCGCCGCTGGCTCCCGTGGCGCTCGCCCCCGCGGACGGGCGGCCCCGCACTCGTGATCGGCGTCCTGCGCGAGCCCTTCGAGATGCTCGTCTCGCTGTTCGAGTTCTGGCGGGGCTACCCCTTCGACCCGGAGCCGGAGGCGGCCTTCATCCGCTGCGCCCGCTTCGGCTCGTTCCCGGAATTCGTCCGTTTGGCGGTCGTCGACGGGCAGTTGCCCACCTACGAGTGGTTCTTCGACGCGGGCGGCCCCGCCTGGCCGCGGACGCGGCTGCTCGACTTCGAGACGCTCGAGCGGGATCTGTTCGCCGCGACCGCCGGCCTGTGGCGCCGGCGGCGGCCGCCGCTCGAGCGGCGGAACGCCCATGCCGGTCCGCGGGACCTCGCGGCGTACCGCGACGCGGCCGGCGACCTCGTGGACCGGGTCCACACGTACTTCCGCTGGTACTACGACCGCCGCGGGGCGACACAGCCACAAGCCGCCTGATGCCGGCGGCCGCCCGGCGCCTCAGGCCGGGATTCGCACCGGGGCCGCGACCACGGGCTGCCCGCCCTGACAGCCGAACGCCGCCGCGAGCAGCCGCGCCGACGCGGCGGGCGAGAACGGCTCGAGCGCCCGGTGGACGGCCGCCGGCTCCGGCCGCCGGGCCGCGGCCGTCTCGATGGCGGCCGCGAGCATGGCCGGCGTGCAGTCGGCCGCGACACAGGTCGTGAGTTCCCCGGGCAACTCGGCGAAGCTTCCCTCTCCGGTCACCACCACCTGCCTGCCGAACCCCAACAGCCGGGCCACCGCCCCGGACGACTCGCCGCAGGTCGGCGTCCGCAGCTGCACAGCCACGTCGACCGACCGCATCAGTTCGTCGAGACGGCTGTCGGTGGGATCGTCGTGCACTTCGACGAACGGGAACGAACGGATCCCGGTGCGCCGGCAGTGCCGGAGGGCGGACCAGCCGGCGACCGTGAGCCGGACGCGGCGACGGCGGGCGAGGACGGCCACGCTCTTGGCCACGAGTTCGAGTTGCTTGGCGTCCCCGGCCGTGCCGAACGTCCCCACGCGGAGGACGTGTGGGTCGACCGGCCGCCGTGCCGGCAGCGGCGCGGGATCGGCCACGACGGGCAGCACGGCGACGTCGATCGTCCAGCGGTCCGCGGCGGCCCCCAAGGCCGCGTGGATGAGGTCGCGGCAGGCCTGCGAGTTGACGAGCAGGCCGTCGAGATCGGCCACCTCGGCGAGAAACCGCAGGCTGCGGCCGATGTCGGGAACCGCCTCCAGGGCCCGCCGGATCCAGGCGGCCGCGGACGGCGGCACCGGGACGGTCGCGAGTTCCTCGCTGCTCGCGCCGAGGAGCGCCCGGAGCAGAAGTCCCAGGTTCGCCTCGTGCAGGTAGGCGAGCCGCCGCTGCCGGCAGCCGAGCCGCGTGGCCAGCGCCGCCTCGAGCACCTTGAGATGGTGGCGGGAATTGCCGAGGACGAACACGACCGTGTCGTGGTGGCCGCGGGCCAATGCCGTCGGCAGCACCTCGACCGGGAGGAGCCGGTTGCCGGGGAGCAGGTCCCGCTCGACGGTGAACGCCGGGCCGTCGTTGGCGTCGAAGAAATCGGTCCGCCACTGCGGCCCCTGCAGGAACGACATGGTGTACGGGGCGATCGCCGTCCGGGCCGGGGGCAGCGCGCCGACGACCGCGACGGTCCCCGTGGCGGCGGCGCGGGCCGGTCGCGCGAGCTGTCCCATCACCTGCGCCGCGGCCGACCGCCAGCCGAGGCTCGCGAGGATCCGCCGCCCGTGGGCGAGCGAGGCGGCGCGGAGTCCAGGCTCGCGGACCGCCCGGTCCATCGCCGCCGCGATCGATGCGGGCGCCTGCGGGTCGCAGCCCAGCTCCGGAATCACCAGCTCGCGGACCGACGAAGAGGCCGCGCCGACGCCCGGAACGCCGCAGCCGTTGGCCTCGAGCACCGGCAGGCCGAGGCCTTCGTAGAGCGACGGAAAGACCATCATCTCCGCCTGCCGGGTGATGGCCACGAGTTCCTCGTCGGACACGTAGCCGGTGAAGACGATCGCGCCGGGAGAGAGGCCAAGTTCGACGGCGAGCCCCTGGAGGCTGCTGATCCGCTCCATGGCCAGCTTGCAGACCACCGCCAACTGACGGTCGGGGTGCCGGGCGTGGAACTGGGCGAAGCCGCGGACCATGCCGTCCATGTTCTTCCGCCAGTCTTCGCCGCCGATGTAGATCGCATACGGCGGTCGCAGCCCGTGCCGGGCCGGCACCGCGGGATCCGGCGGGCCGCCCGCCATGCACGCCCGCTTGCGATGGTCGATGTCGCCGTACACGCAGAGGATCCGCTCCGGCGACACGCCGGCCAGGCGGATCACATCCCGCCGCGTCGCCTGGCTGATCGCGAACAGCCGGTCGTACCGCCGCATGGCGCGGAGCGATTCGAGATAGGGCAGGCGGGCCGCGTCGTCGGCCAGGTAGCGGTCGGGAAACAGGTAGGGAATGAGGTCGTAGACGATGCCCAGTCGGTGCGGCTGGTGCGGCTCGAGCCAGCGCGGCAGCAGGTATTCGCCCCCCCGGCCGTGCAACGGCAGGAAGAAGCAGGCGGTGAACAGCACGTCGATCCGGCCCTGCTGGCCCCGGTCGACGTCCTCTTCGAGCACCCACGGGCCGTGCTGCTCGAACTCCGGCGCCCAGGCCGGTGGCGGCAGCCGTTCGTCCCAGAGAAACAGGTAGCGGTGTCCCGGATGGTCCGCGGCCAACTGCCGGACGATGCTCTGGCAGTACGCCGGGATGCCCCGGTCGCCGTTGTACTGGGCGACCCGGAGATCCACGAGGATCGTGCGCGGCTCCGGCCGCGGTCGGGCGCGGTTCATGCGGTCCGCCGCCCGCAGGCGGGCTCCTCGCCGGGCGGGTCGGACTCCGCCTCCTCGGCGAGCCGCAGGTAGTGCAGGCCCGCCTGTTCGCGGAACAGCCGCTCGAGCTCCTCCAGTCGCTGCTCGAGTCGCGCGATCCGGTCGTTCGGCCCGTCGATGTGAAACGCCCGCTTCAGCCGGCGAAAGACCGGCCGCAGCAGCCTGCGTTCGAACGATCGGCCGAGGTTCGCCAGCGTCATGCGGAGTCTCTCGAGAGTGCGGCTCGTCAGGCGGCCTTGGGAAGCGTGAGGAAATGGCCGGGCCGCAACGTGAAGCAGTCGGCCACGTTCGCCGGGTAGGAGAGCAGGTGCCGCAGTTCCGGCTCCTCGCGCGCATGGTAGAAGCGGTTCAAGCCGTCGAAGAGCGCGAAGTCGAATCCGTTGCCGAGGAGGATCTCCTCCCACTCGAACCAGGCCGGCTCGTAGCCACGGCGGCTGCGGGTGATGAGCCGCGGCCGCACGGCCTCCACGACGACCACCCGCGGCCGGAACGCCCGCCAGTCCGCCCCCTGGAGCACGTCCCGCTCCGCCCCCTCGACGTCGATCTTGAGAAAGTCGATCGGCCGGTCGTCGAGCCCGGCCGTCAGCGCGGCGAGCGTGGTGAGTGGTACCGTGTACGTGCGGCGCTCGATAGGCAGCGCGGTGGCCAGGGCCGCGTC
>JBJTHX010000457.1:0-10187 GCA_046094745.1 Planctomycetia bacterium | reverse complement strand
GCGGCCATGTAGGTCAGGCCCCGCTGCCAGTGCCGGGCGATGTCCGCCGCGAGCGTGTCGTCGACCCCGAGCAGCATCGGCTGCCAGCACTACTCTATCTGCTGACGATGGCGACGACGTTCGCGGCCGGCGTCGTCGGCTGGCAGCCGATGCTGCTCGGGGTCGACTACACGCTCGCGGCGGACATCGCCCGGCACTGGCAGCGGGGCCTGACCTACATGGCCGCCGTGATGGCGGTGCTCTCGGCCCACGAGGCGGGCCACTTCGTCGCGGCGCTGATCCATCGCATCCCGGCCACGCTCCCGTTCTTCATCCCCGTGCCCGTCCTGCTCACCGGCACGCTCGGCGCCGTGATCGGCATGGAGGGGCCACGGGCCGACCGCCGGCAGCTGTTTGACATCGCCCTGGCCGGACCGCTGGCCGGGCTGGTCGTCGCGGTGCCGCTGTTGGCCTGCGGGATGCTCGTGGCCACCGCGGCGCCGGCGGAGGAGAACCCGTTCGCCCTGCCGCTCCTGGCCCAGTGGATGCTCGCCGCCGTGCGTCCCGACCTGCCGGCCGGCGCCACGGTCGCCCCCAACGCCCTGTTCATGGCCGGCTGGGTGGGCCTGTTGGTCACCGGCCTCAACATGATCCCGATCGGCCAGCTCGACGGCGGCCACGTCGCCTGTGCCGTGTTCGGCCGCCACGGAAAGTGGGTCGCCCGCGGGGTGCTCCTGGCGGCGATCGCGGCGATCGTGGCCTTCCGGCAATACAACTGGGTGGCGATGGTGGTCGTGGTCACGCTCCTGGGCGTCGATCACCCCCCGATCCGCGACGAGGACTGGCCGCCCGGGCGGCTGCGGACCCTCCTCGGCCTGGCGTCGCTGCTGATCCCGATCGTGACGTTCATGCCGGAACCCCTGGCGATCGACTGACGCCCGGGGTGGAAAAACCGGCCAAATCCGCCGAAAAATTGCGGCGCGGTGAACCGCGAGGTATGCAGAACCGTAGGGAACGTGCCCGCGCGAATTCCGCCGCTTGTTGGAGACCAGTCCCATGGCCCGTCGTCGCTCCCGTGATGCGCTCGCGGTCGAGACCCTCGAAGGGCGGCGGGTGATGGCGGCGAGCGTCGCCGTCGGCTCCGAGATCGGCTTCGGCAGCACGCCGCAGGTCCGGCTCCTCGACGCGGAGACTGGCGCGGTGCAGGCCCAGGTGCTCGCCTTCGAGTCCGACTTCAAGGGGGGCGTGCGGGTGGCGATGGGCGACGTGGACGGCGACGGCATCGCCGAGGTGCTGGCCGCGTCGGGCCCCGGCCGCGTGGGCGAAGTCCGCGTCTTCAAGCAGCAGACGTCCGGCGGCACGACCACGCTCTCCGAGCTGGTCGCCTACCGCACGCTGCCCTTCGGGCCGAACTACCGCGATGGCGTGGAGATCGCCTGCGGCGACGTCGACGGCAACGGCCGCGAGGACATCGTCGCCGCGATGTCGCGGGGCGCGGGCACGGTGAACGTGTTCCGCTCGGTGGCGGCTGCCGACCCGGTGGAGAACACCGCCTTCCGCACGCTCACGGCCTTCGGCGGCCGCTTCAACGGCGGCGCTAGCGTGGCCGTGGCCGACATCGGCACGTTCACGGCCGGCCGGCTTGCGGACGGCGACACGCCCGACAACAAGGTCGAGATCGTCGTGGCCAGCGGTGCCGGCATGCGGGCGGGCGTCGTCGTGTACGACGTGTCGGCCGCGCCGCGGGTCGTGGGTCGGATCGCCCCCGGGTCGGCGAAGCACCTCGGCGGCTTCTGGGTGACGAGCGGCCGGGTGGACGCGGACGCGCTCGACGACATCATCGTCTCCGCGGGGCGGGGCGGCGGCGGCGTGACGGAGGTCTATGTCGGCCGGGCGGCGGCCGCGGGGCGAGCGGAGTTGCTCGGGCGGTTCGCGGCGTTCGAGGGACTCGCGCGGCCCAACGCGCCGGTGTTCACGGTGCCGGTCGACACCGACGGCAACGGCCGGATCGACCAGTTCCTCTCGACGCAGGGCGACGCGGGCGGGTCGGCCGGGATCGCGCGGTCGTCCAACGTGGGCATCCGCTCGTCGACCTTCACGAGCATCGCCGGCCCGCTGCGGATCGCCTCCGCCCGCACGTTCTTCCGCGAGGTGACGACGGCGAGCGGCCTGAAGTACCGCGACATCGTCTTGGGCTCCGGCCCCACGCCGACCACCGGCAAGGTCCTCACGGTGAACTACATCGGCCGGCTCACCGACGGCACCGTGTTCGACAGTTCGTTCTCGCGCGGCCGGCCGTTCGAGTTCACGCTGGGTGTCGGCCAGGTGATCCAGGGCTGGGACGAGGGCCTGGCGAGCATGCGGGCCGGCGGCTGGCGGCGGCTCGTGATTCCGCCGGAGCTGGGCTACGGTTCCGCGGGCCAGGGAAACATCCCGCCCAACGCCACGCTCATCTTCGACGTCGAACTGATCTCGTTCGCGTGAGCGGTGCCGGCGACGCGTCGCGGGCTCACCAGCGGGCCTCGAGACCGAGGTTCCCGCCGCCGAGCCACAGCGTCTTGTTGGCGTCGAGCGTCGTGCCGGCGGTCGTGTCGGTGGAGAAGTCGAACTGGTCCGGCGCCAGGGCCACTCCGGTCAGCCAGAGCGTGCTGTAGCCGACCCGCAGGCTCCACGCGTCCGACAGTCTCCAGGCGAGGGTCGCGCCCAGGTCGAAGATTCCGCCCGGCGTGTCGGTCCGCGAGCCGCGGGCCGAGCGATAGACGTCGCCCGTGACGGCGTCGACGATGGCATCCTGCGACTGGGAGAGCACCGAGCCGGCGAGCGCCGCCTTGGCCCAGCCCTCGACGGCCACGGCCCGCCAGGCGGCCCGGCCGCGGACGCCGATCTGCCCGCCGAAGAGGTTGCTGCTCGCGCGGACGGTGTAGCCGTCGATCAGCGACCCGGGGCCCGTGCCGAAGGCCAGGGCCGCCTGCTCGTCGAGGCCGGCCCAGCGGAAGCCGGCGAGCCAGTCGACGGTGAGGATGCAGGGCATGGAGTCGAACTCGTAGCCCGAGCGCCGCGGCCGGCGGCAGTGGCGTTCCGTGAACAGCAGGTTGGCCTCGGCCGAGTTGAGCACCGAGCCGTAGGTGGCCCGGGCGGCCGATGCCCCGACGAGGCTGGCCACCTCGCTCGACAGTGGCGGGGCGATCTCCAGGGTGCCGGCACCGGCGGCGGCCGCGTCGGCGAACATCCCGTAGACGCCGAGGTAGCCGAACTCCCAGCCCGTGCCATCGGGACCGTGCTGGCCGTAGAGGGCGCGGATGCCGGGGGCCGTGGGGAACTGGAGGTCCTGGCTGCCGATGACCGTGTTCAGCGTGTCGCCGTCGAGCACGAGCGGCTCGTCGTTGGCCGTGTTGTCCCGCTGCATGAACAGCACGTCGAACACGGCGTAGGACTCCCAGGCGCGGCCGCCCGTGAACCAGTCGGCACGCACCGCCGGGCCGGCGATGCAGGCCACGATGGCGGCGGTCGCCGCTGCAAGCCGGACGCGCAAGGTCGCTGGCATGATCCCCCCTCCACCGGCCGGGCGTCCGCGGCGCGACCGCCAAGACCCGCACCACCGCCACGAGAGGGATTTTCGGCAGCCGTTCCCGAAGTGATGAGATTTCCCCAGGCGTTCGAATCGGGCCGGCCTCGTCCGGGCAGGGCAGGTCGACCCTGCCGCCTCGGGTCCGCAAGACGGTGAAGATGGGCGGGCTTTGCTGGCGGTTCGTTGACCGTTCGCGGGGCGGTGTCGAGAATCGAGGGTTGCGGGCGGCATCTGGCGGCCCGCTGCCCACCAGGAGGAGGCAGGACGTGAACTTCATCGAGTCGGATGATCCCGAGGTCTGGTCGGCCATCGCCGCGGAGCAGCAGCGGCAACAGGACGGCCTCGAGATGATCGCCAGCGAGAACTTCACGAGCCCGGCCGTGATGCAGGCGGTGGGCAGCGTGCTCACCAACAAGTATGCCGAGGGCTATCCCGGCCACCGCTACTACGGCGGCTGCGAGTTCGTCGACAAGGTCGAGGACCTGGCCCGCGAGCGGCTCAAGACCCTGTTCGGCGCCGAGCACGTCAACGTGCAGCCGCACTCCGGCAGCCAGGCCAACGCGGCCGTCCACATGACGGCGATCGCCCCGGGCGACACGGTGCTCGCCTTCGACCTGGCCCACGGTGGCCACCTGACGCACGGCATGAAGCTCAACGCCTCGGGCGTGCTCTACAGGTTCGTCCACTACGGCGTCCGCCGCGACGACCACCGGCTCGACTTCGACCAGATCGCCCGCCTCGCCCGCGAGCACCGGCCGAAGCTGATCGTGGCGGGCGCCAGCGCCTACCCGCGCGAGATTCCACACGGGAAGTTCGCCGAGATCGCCCGTGAGGGGGGTGCGAAACTGATGGTCGACATGGCCCACTACGCGGGCCTCGTCGCCGCGGGCCTGCACGACAATCCCGTCACCGTGGCCGACTTCGTCACGAGCACGACGCACAAGACGCTCCGCGGCCCGCGGGGCGGCATCGCGATGTGCCGCGCGGCCGACGCCAAGCTCCTCGACCGCTCCGTGTTTCCCGGGCAGCAGGGCGGCCCGCTGATGCACGTCATCGCCGGCAAGGCCGTGGCCTTCGCCGAGGCCCTCCGCCCCGATTTCAAGGCCTACGCGCGGCAGGTGGTGGCCAATGCCAAGGCGCTCGCCGAGGCCCTCGCCTCCGGCGGCGTGAAGCTCGTCAGCGGCGGCACCGACAACCACCTCATGCTGGTCGACGTCACGCCGCTCGGCCTCGGTGGCAAGCTCGCCGAGGAGACGGTCGACCGCTGCGGGATCACCTGCAACAAGAACATGATCCCCTACGACGAGCGGAAGCCGATGGATCCCTCCGGCATCCGCCTGGGCACGCCGGCGCTCACGACCCGCGGCCTGGGGGCGGACGAGATGAAGCGGATCGCCGCCTGGATCCTGCGGGCCCTGAAGAGCCCGCACGACGCGGCCGTCGTCGAGGCGACCCGTCGCGAGGTGGCGGAACTCGCCGAGCAGTTCCCGGTGCCGGCGGCGAAGCTCGAGGAAGCGGTGACGGGATGAGCCGGCCGCGCCGCGCGAGCGTGGTGCGGATCGGCCTCGTGCAGTCGGCCTGCTCGGCCGACCGGGAGGGGAACGTCGCCCAGGCGCTCGCGGGCGTCGCCGAGGCAGCGGCTGCGGGCGCGGAGGTCGTCTGCCTGCAGGAACTCTTTGCGGGCGAGTATCCCTGCCAGGCCGAGGACCACGGGAAGTTCGCCGCGGCCGAGACGGTGCCCGGGCCGCTCACGGACCGGCTGGCCGTCGCCGCCAAGCAGCACGGGGTCGTGCTCGTCGGCAGCGTGTTCGAGCGCCGCTCCGCCGGCCTGTTTCACAACACCGCCGTGATCTGCGACGCCGACGGTTCGACCAAGGGCGTGTATCGCAAGATGCACATCCCGGACGACCCGCACTACTACGAGAAGTTCTATTTCGCGCCGGGCGACACGGGCTTCATGAGCGTGCCCACGAGCCGGCTGGCCGTGGGGCCGCTCGTCTGCTGGGACCAGTGGTATCCCGAGGCCGCCCGGCTCACGGCCATGGCCGGTGCCCAGGCCCTCTTCTATCCCACGGCGATCGGCTGGCTCGACGGCGAGGAGAGCCTGCACCGCGAGCAGTACGAGTCGTGGGACACGATGCTCCGCAGCCACGCCATCGCCAACGGCGTGTTCGTGGTGGCCGTCAACCGCACCGGCCGCGAGGGGCCGCTCCGCTTCTGGGGGGCGAGCGTGGTCTACGCCCCCAACGGCGCGTGCCTCGTGAGGGCGGGGCACGACGCCCCCGAAACGCTCGTCTGCGAGTGCGACCTCGATCGCATCGAGTGGTCGAGGACCCGCTGGCCGTTCTTCCGCGACCGGCGGATCGACGCCTACGGCGGCCTCCTCGACCGCTGGGGGCGGTGACGCCATGACGCCGGCGGAACTCGGCTACCGGCTGCCCGCGGAGTGGGAGCCGCATGCCGCCACCTGGCTCGCCTGGCCGCACCGCCGGGCGACGTGGCTCGGCGACTTCGCGGAGATCCCCGCCGCCTACGCCCGCGTGGCCCGGCAGATCGCCGCCCACGAACCGGTGCGGATCGTTGGCGCCGCGGCCGTGCTCGCCGACGCGCGGCGGCACCTGGAGGGCCATGCCGGTATCGAGTTCGTCGACATCGCCACGAACGACTCGTGGATCCGCGACACCGGACCCGTCTTCCTCCGCCGCCAGGCGGCGACGACCGCGGACGACCGCGGACCGGTTGCCGCCGTGACGTGGGGCTGGAACGCCTGGGGCGGGAAGTATCCGCCGTGGGATGCCGACGCCCGCGTGGCCGGCGCGATCGCCGCCCGGCTCGGGATGCCGGCCTTCGTGCCGGGCGTCGTGCTCGAGGGGGGCGCGATCGAGACCGACGGCGCGGGCACGCTCCTGGCGAACGAGCGGTGCGTCGTCGATCCGCACCGCAACCCCGGCCGCGACCGCGCGGCCATGGAAGCCAGCCTGCGGTCGTGGCTCGGCGTCGAACGGATCCTGTGGGTGGGCGGCGAACTCGCCGGCGACGACACCGACGGCCACATCGACCAGCTCGCGCGGTTCGTGGCGCCGGGCAGGGTCGTCGCGGCCCGGCAGCCCGACCGGCTCGACCCCAACCACGCGGCCATCGCCGCCAACCTCGCCCTGCTCGCGACGCTCCGCGACGCGGCGGGCCGGCCCCTGGAGGTGATCCCGATCGACATCCCGCCGCGGTTCGCGTTCCAGGGCACGCAACTCCCGGCGAGCCACTTGAACTTCTACGTCGGCAACGGCTTCGTGGGCGTGCCGGTGTTCGGCGCGGCGACCGACGCGGCGGCGCTGGACACGCTCGCGGCCTGCTTCCCGGGCCGGCGGGTCGAGCCCGTCGACTGCCGCGCGATCGTCCGCGGCCGCGGGGGCCTGCATTGCATCACGCGGGACGAGCCCGCTTGAACTTCGGGCAGCCCCGACGCTCAGCGAGCCGCAGCCGGGGTTGCCCCGGGGGGGGCCGGTGAGCGACGATTGGGCCGTTCGAAGACGGCAACTTCCGGCAGGAAAGGGCTTCCCGATGGAACAATTCGCGACGGCGGTCCAGGGCATCGTGTCGCTCGTGGCGCGGCTGATGATCGCGGGCATCTTCCTGGCCAGCGCGATCGGCAACAAGATCCCGCACTTTAAGGAGACGGTGGAGTACATGACCGCGGAGAAGGTGCCGAACCCGACCTTCGCACTCTTCGGGGCGATCGGCCTGCTGCTCATCGGCGGCCTGTCGGTGGTCCTCGGCGCCTGGACGCGGTTCGGCGCGATCTTCCTGCTCGTCTTCCTCGGGGCCGCCACCTTCTACTTCCACGACTTTTGGACGATCCTCGAACCGGGACAGCGGCAACTGCAGACGATCCAGTTCATGAAGAATCTGGCGATCGGCGGCGGCCTGCTCGCCCTGGTCGCCTTCGGGGGCGGGCCGTGGAGCGTCGACGGCTGGATCGGCATGAAGCAGGAGGAGGCCGAATCGTCGCCGCCTGCGAAGCCGCGGGTGCCGGTGAAGCCGCAGGGGTGACGCCATGCAGCGGACCGCCATCGCCGTCGTGGCCGCGGCGGCGTTCGCCGTGGGGGCGTCCGCTGGCGAGCCCGCGACACGGAGGGGCGTCATGACTCCCATGCCCCCGGCGAGACCCTTCGGCCGCCTCCCCGACGGCCGCGAGGCGCGACTGTTCACGCTCGAGGTTCCCGGCGGCTGGCGGGCCACGCTCACCGACTACGGGGCGATCCTGACGAGCTTTCTCGTGCCTCCGAAGGCGGGCACGGACGGGAAGCCGACGGACGTCGTCCTCGGGTTCGACGCGATCGACGGCTATCTCAAGGGCCACCCGTATTTCGGCGCGATCTGTGGTCGCTGCGCGAACCGAATCGCGGGCGGTCGCTTCGAGCTCGACGGCAAGGCCTACCGGCTCGCCACCAACGTCGGCCCCAACCACCTGCATGGCGGCGCGGCGGGCTTCGACAACAAACTCTGGAAGGGCACGCCCCGGGCGACCGACCAGGGGCCGGCCGTCGAGTTCGAGCTCGTCTCGTCAGACGGCGAGGAGGGCTATCCCGGCCGGCTCGTCGCCAAGGCCGTCTACACGCTCACGCCCGCCGGCGAGCTCGTGGTGGAGATGACGGCCACGACGGACGCGCCGACGATCGTCAACCTGGCGCATCATTCCTACTGCAACCTGGCCGGCCATGCGGCCGGCTCGATCGCCGGCCACGAGCTGGCCGTGGCGGCCGACCGCTACCTGCCGGTGGACGGCACCAGCATCCCGACGGGCGCGTTCGCCCCGGTGGCGGGCACCCCGTTCGACTTCCGCCCCGAACGACGGCCCTGGGGTCGCTGCGGAGCGGCGATCGAGACGCTGCCGCCGGACGCCGCGCCCGGCACGCCGCGGGGCGTGGACCACAACTACCTCGTCCGCGGCTGGGAGCCCGACGGCCGGCTGCGAACCGCGGCCACGCTCCGCGACCCGGCGAGCGGCCGCACGCTCGAGGTGCTCTCCGACCAGCCCGGCGTGCAGGTCTACATGGGGAACTTCCTCGACGGCACGCTCGTGGGAAAGGGCGGGGCGGTCTACGTGCCCAACGGCGGCCTGTGTCTCGAGACCCAGAAATACCCCGACGCGATCCACCATCCCGACTGGCCGAGCGTCCGACTCGACCCGGGCCAGACCTACCGGCATACGATGGTGCACCGGTTCACCCCGTGAGGCGTTCGCGATGGTCTTTCCCGTAGGCGACGACAACTCGGATCGGCGGACGTTCCCGTTCGTGACGATCGCGCTCTTGGCGGTGAACATCTTCGTGTTCGTCGTGCTCCAGGGCATGGGGGCCAACGAGAAGTTCACGATGGCCTACGTGCAGGTGCCGGCCGAGATCCTCTCGGGCAAGGACATCGTCACCGAGCCCTCCGTCCGCACGGTGCACACGCCGCAGGGCGACTTCCAGGTGCCCGACCCCGGGCTACAGCCGACGCCGATCCCGCCCTGGCTCACGCTGCTCACCGCCATCTTCATGCACGGCAGCATCATGCACCTCGTGGGCAACATGTGGTTCCTGTGGATCTTCGGCGACAACATCGAGGACGACATGGGCCACGTGAAGTACCTGCTCTTCTACCTGGCCACCGGCGTGATCGCGTCGCTTACGTTCGTGCTCTTGAACCGGTCCGGCGAGGCGGCCCTCACGCCCTGCCTCGGTGCCTCGGGAGCGATCTCGGGCGTGCTCGGCGCCTACCTCGTGCTCCACCCGCAGCGGCGGGTGAGCGTGATCCTGCTACGGATGATGGTCGACGTGCCCGGCTACGTGGCCGTGGGGATCTGGTTCTTGTTCCAGATCGTCAGCGGCTTCCTCGACCAGGGTGGCGGTGGTGGCGTGGCCTACTCGGCCCACATCGCCGGGTTCGTGGCGGGCATGGTCCTCGCCAAGCCGATGAGTTTCCTCAGCGTGCGCGAGGAGGCGGACCCGCTGGTGGTGCTCCGGCGGCGGATCCCGTAGCGGGGCCGCCGATGGCCGCGGCCGAGACCCCCTGGCACGCTTTCGACGTCGCCGACGTCGCCCGCCGTCTCGGCAGCGATCCCGACCGCGGCCTGACCGCGGCGGAGGCCGGCCGCCGGCTGGCGGCCCACGGTCCCAACGCGCTCGACGAGCCGCCGCCCGATCCCTTGTGGCGAAAGGTCATCGGGCAGTTCCGGGAACTCGTCATCTGGATCCTGCTCGTCGCCGCGGGGATCGCGGCGGTCCTGGGCGACTGGGCCGACGCGGCGGCCATCGTCGCGATCGTGCCGGGAGACCGGATCGAGATCGAGGCCGGCGACCAGGTGCCCGCCGACGCCCGGCTGGTGGAGGCCTTCGGGCTCCACCTTCAGGAGGCGGCGCTGACGGGGGAGAGCGAGCCGGTCGAGAAGGCGCCGGGAGACGCGCTCGCGGCGGAAACGCCGCTCGGTGACCGGCGCACCATGGTCCACGCCGGTACGGTCGTGGCCGCAGGCCGCGGTGCGGCGCTGGTGGTCGCGACCGGCATGCGGACGGAGCTCGGCCGGATCGCCGGCCTGCTCGAGCGGTCGCCGCCGGAGACGACGCCGCTGCAGCGGCGGCTCGCCGAGCTCGGCCGCGTG
>JBJTHX010000456.1:0-6127 GCA_046094745.1 Planctomycetia bacterium | reverse complement strand
GGCGAAGCCGCGGCCGGGGCTCGACGCCGTGGACGTGGCGGCGCTGACCGGCGCCGTCAATGCGCTGATGAACTACGATGGCTGCGTGGTGAAGCGATGAACCGACGCGACTGGCTGGGCACGTTCGGCATGGGCTTCGGCGGCCTCGCGCTTGCCGAGATGCTCGGCCGCACCGCGCAGGCGGAGGCCGGCGCCGGCCTGGCCCTGCCGCCCGGCTCGGCGGGGGGCGTGCTCGACGGCTTCCACGTGCCGCCGCGGGCGAAGCGGGTGATCTACCTCTTCCAGTCGGGCGGCAGGGCGAGGCCCGGGGCGGCCTCGACGCGGGCCGTGCGGCCGAGCATCTCGGCGAACGCCAGGCCGCCGAGCCCCATCCCGAACGAGCCCAGCCACTCGCGTCGGTTCATCGCTTCACCACGCAGCCATCGTAGTTCATGAGGGCGTTGACCACGCCGGCCAGCGCCGCCACGTCGACGGGGTCGAGCCCCGGCCGCGGCGCCGCCTGGCCCACGGCCACGAGCCGGGCCGCGTCGTCGGGGTGGCCGCGGTACCAGGCCGCCTGGCCGGCGTGCATCCGCCGCAGGATCCGCCGCTGCTCGGCGTCGGGCGGGGCGGCCGTGAGCAGTTCGAAGCCGCGGTCGAGGGCCGCCTCCGCGGCGCCGTGCTCGGCGAGCAGCCGTTCGGCGAGCACGCGGGCGGCCTCCACGAACTGCGGGCCGTTCAGGAGCACGAAGGCATGCAGGGGCGTGTTGGTCGTGTCGCGCTTCGCCACGCAGACCACCCGCTTCGGCACGTCGAAACTCTCGAGCACCGGCGCGGGGCCGGTCCGCCGCCAGAAGGTGTAGAGGCTGCGGCGGTAGAGGGCGGCGCCCGTGTCGGCGGCCGCGGGCTTGAACGACTCGGGGATGTCGTAGGTCTTCACGGGCGGCCCGCCCACCTGTTCCACGAGCAGCCCGCAGGCGGCGAGGATCCCGTCGCGGATCATCTCGGCCGGCAGCCGGTGCCGCGGGCCGCGGGCGAGCCACACGTTGAGCGGGTCGTCGGCCATCGTCTTCTCGTCGGCGAGGCTCCGCTGCCGGTAGGTCCGCGAGAGCATGATCGACTTGACGAGCGCCTTCATGTCCCAGCCGAGGCCGCCGGCGGACCGGGGATGGGAAAACCGCCAGGCCACGAGGTCGAGCACCGCGGGATGCTCGGGCCGCGGCGACTGGCTGCCAAGATCCTCGGGGCTCTGCACGAGGCCCGTGCCGAAGAGGGCCAGCCAGAGGCGGTTGACCGTCACGCGGGCGAGCAGCGGATGCTCTGGGTCGGTGAGCCACCGCGCCAGGCCGAGCCGGTTCCGCGGCTGGTCGGCAGGGAAGGGGGGCAGGGCGGCGGGCGTGTCGGGCTCCACCGGCGCTCCGCGCTTGTCGTAGTCGCCGCGCTGGAGGATGAAGGCCTGCTTCGGCCGCGGCAGGTCCCGCATCACCATCACCTCCGGCACCGGTTCGGCGAGGTTGTCGCGGGCGCGGCGGGCGGTCTCGAGCGTCGCCCGGCTGGCGGCGACGTCGGCGGCGTGTGCCGCGGTGAGCGTGCCGACGGCCTCGGCCTCGCCGGCCGCGACCGCCGCGCGGATCGCGCCCGGAGCGAAGGTCTCGCGGACTTCGAGTGGCACGAGTTCGCGGTCGAACACCCGGAAGTCATCCACGAGTCCGTTCTTGAACCCGTTGTCGCGCATCCGCTCGCCGATCGTGATCGTGTCGCCGCCGCCGCCGGTGATCTCGCGGGTGAGGCCATCGCGGACGATCTCGGTCGCCGCCGGCCGGCCGTCCACGAAGAGCCGCAGGCCCGCCGCCCGGCCCGAGCCGTCGCTCGACACGGCCACGTGCACCCACCGACCCACGGGCAGCGGCTCGGCGGCCCGCACGCTCGCGGCATCGCCCGGCCAAAAATGGACGAGCGACCAGCGGAGGTGGCCGCCATCCACGACGAGTTCGTAGCCGCGGCTACCGGCGTCGGTCCAAGCCTGCGAACGGTGGAAGACGACGGCCCGGTCGAACCGCGTCGGTACCTGGAGCCACAGCGACACCGTGAACGGGTGGCTGCGGCGGAAGTTGCCCACGGGCGTCTTCACGCCGTGGTCACCGGTCAGTCGCAGGGCCTGGCCGTGCCCCGGGCGACCGGCGACGAGGACGTTCTCGGGCGGCGACGCGGCCGAGCCGTCCTCGGCCGTCGCGGCCTTGGCATCCGGGGCGGTCGGGGCTGAGGGGGCGGCGCCGAGCAGGCTCGCGAACCGCCCGTCGGCGCGCCGGCCTTCGAAGTCATAGCGGACGAGTTCGCCGGGGATCGCGCCGGCCTCGAGCCCGGCCGGCAGCGGCGCCGCGGCGTCGCGGGAGCGAGCCAAAGCGACGGTCGCCAGCGCGGCCTCGGCCTCGCCGCAGGTCTCCGTGGCCCGGGCCAGCGCGGCGGCCTGCGCGTCGTCGGCGAGTTCCAGTTTCGGCGTGGGCACCGCGGGCGTGAAGTAGGAGTAGAGCCCGGCCTCGTCGATGTCGTCGAAGAAGCAGGCCAGGGAGTAGAAATCGCGCTGCGGGAGCGGGTCGAACTTGTGGTCGTGGCAGCGGCAGCACTCGAGCGTGAGGCCGAGGAAGGCCGTGCCGAACGTGGTCGTCCGGTCGTTGACGTAGTTGATCCGATACTCCTCCTCGACCGAGCCGCCCTCGCACTCCTGCTGGTGCAGCCGGTTGAACGCGGTGGCGAGGATCTGCTCCTCCGTGGCGGCGGGCAACAGGTCGCCGGCCACCTGCCAGAGCGTGAATGCGTTCCAGGGCAGGTTGTCGTTGAACGACCGGATCACCCAGTCGCGCCAGGGCCACATCGTCGGCCGCTCGCGATCGACCTGGAAGCCGTAGCTGTCGGCATAGCGGGCGAGGTCCATCCAGTCGGCGGCCATCCGTTCGCCGTACCGCGGGCTGGCGAGGAGCCGGTCGAGGAGTTTTTCATAGGCCGTGGGCGCGGTGTCGGCGACGAAGGCCTCCACTTCCTCCGGCTGTGGCGGCAGGCCGGTGATGTCGAACGAGGCCCGGCGGATGAGCGTGCGGCGATCGGCCTCGGGCTGGAGGCCGAGGCCACGGGCGGCGAGTTTGGCCGTCACGGTCCGGTCGATCGCGGCCGCCACGCCCGCCGGGTCGCCGCCCTCCGGTCCCTGGGGCCGCTCGGGCGGGATGAAGGCCCACTGCGGCTCATACTTCGCCCCCTCCGCGATCCAGCGGGCGAGCAAGTCCGCCTGGGCGGCGGTCAGCCGGCCGATCTTGGCCTCGGGCGGCGGCATGACGATGTCGGGATCGTCGGCCCGCACGCGGGCGAGGAGTTCGCTGGCGGCCGCGTCGCCCGGCACGATCGCCCGGGAGCCGCTGGCGAGTTCGGCGGCCGCCTGGGCGGCGTCATCGAGCCGCAGGCCCGCCTGCCGGTTGGCGCTGTCGGGGCCGTGGCAGGCGAAGCAGTTTTCGGACAGGATCGGCCGGATGTCGCGGTTGAACGACACCGGCGGCGCGGCCGCGGCCAGCGCTGGCAGCGCGACCGTCAGGGCGGCGACGGCGAGGGAGGGAGGGCCGAATCGCATCTGAGGCATTATTTCCAGGTGCCGCCGCCGTGTCGATCGCGGACACGTCGGTATCCCAAAAGACCGGCGGCACCAGGACTTTTCTTTACCAATCCGCTCCCACCGCGGCCGTGCGGCCGCGACATATGCTTCGGTGGTGGTTGGAGCGTGGCAGCGGGATTTTGTTCCGGCGGTGACTCGTTATGTATGGCGGGCGGGATGGCGTTCCGACCCGGAGTCCCCGGGTTTCCACCCGGGGCTTGGCAGAGAAGATTCCGGCGGTGCCGCCGGCGCCTCCGGGTTTCCACCCGTGAGGCGTTACGTGGCGAAACGCGGCTCGTTCACGAGAGGTCGTCGCCGCGGGCGGGGGTGGCCTTGAGGATTCCGAGGTCGAAGCCCTTGGCCACCGCCCCGGCGCGGTCCGCGGCGTGCAGCTTCTTGAGCAGCGCGGTCACGTGCGCCTTCACCGTCCGCTCCGTGATCCCCAGTGTGCGGCCGATCTCCGCGTTGCTGAATCCCTTCCGCATGAAGACGAGCACCTCGATCTCCCGCGACGACAGGCCGGCGGGGCCCTGGTGGCCGACGGCGGGCGTGCCGGAGGGTGGCTCCGACTGCACCAGCACCTCGCCGCGATGCACGTCGCGGATCGCCGCCACGATGTCCCCCTGGTCGATGTGCTTCGTCAGGTAGCCGCGGGCGCCGGCCTGCAGCGCCCGCTGGGCGTCGTCGCTCGACTCCGACGACGTCAGCACGATCGCCTTGGCATCTGGCGAGACCGCGCGGATCTGGCGGAGCGTCTCGAAGCCGTCCATGCCCGGCATGCTGAGGTCGAGAAGGAGGATGTGGGGCTGCTCGCGCTCCCAGATCCGCACCGCGGCGGCGCCGTTGGCCGCCTTGCCGACGACCGTGAAGTCCGGCTCCGACTCCAGCAGGTTGGCGAGGCCCGCGCGGAAGACTGGATGGTCGTCGACGATCAGGATGCGGATCACGCGGCCGGGCTTTCTCGGGGGTCACGACGGTCTCGGTCGGACGGAACACCGCCCCGACCGACCCCAAAGGTGCATGACACGCCCGGAAACGATTATTGTACCAAAGTACAAACCCGCCGGCCGGCGTTCTCGGAACCGCAAAACCCGGCCCCGGTAGCCGGCCATTCGGGGGCGGTCCGACTCGCGGTATGCTGGGGAAATCCGTGGAGGGCGAGCGGGTGCAGCGGCGAACGGCGATCGCGGTGGCGGGCGTGGCGGCATGGCTTGCGGCCGCGGCGGCGGCAGACGAGCCCGCGCGGTTCGTCCCGAGTTCCGAGATCCGGTCGCTGCCGGAAGACGCCGCCGCGCGAAAACTTCCCGTCGCCGTCCGCGGCATCGTCACGCAGGCCGACCTCGACGGCCGGATCTTCACGGTCCAGGACGAGTCGGCCGGCATCTGGTTCTCCGTGACGCTCGCCCGCGCGGCGGGCGCCTGGCGGGGAGACGACGCCGTTTTGCCGGCGCTCGCGCCGGGCGACCTCGTCGAGGTCGAGGGCGTGACCGACCGCGGCGGCTTCGCCCCGCTCATCCTGCCGCGGTCGCTCCGCGTGGTCGGCCGCCGGCCCCTGCCGACGGCCGTGCCCGTGGTCGCCGAGCGGTTCTTCAGCGGCTGCGACGACTGCCGGCGGGTGGAGGTGGCGGGCGTCGCCCAGGGCTTTCGCGACGACGGCAGCCACTGGATCCTCGTGCTCGAGCGGAATGGCCGGCGGTTCGACGCCCGGGTGCCGAAGGCGGCCTTCGTCGATCCCGCCGCGACGGTCGTCGACGCCGCCATCACCCTCATCGGCGTGGCGCAGGCCCGGATGAACGGACGGGGCGAGATCCTCTATCCGCGGCTGCTCGTCAACGACCCGGCCGACGTGCAGGTGACCGCGCCGCCGGCGTCCGGCCCCTTCGACACGCCGCAGGTGCCGCTGCGGGCGATCTCCCACTTCCAGCCCGAGCCGAGGGGCGGACACCGCTTGCGGACCGAGGGCACGGTCACCTCCAGCGTGCCGGGGCAGTTCTTCTACGTGCAGGACGGGACGACGGGCGTGCGGGTGCAGACGCGGTCGACGGAGCCCCTGGCGCCGGGCGACCGGGTCGAGATCGCGGGCTTCCTCGACCGGCGCCGGGCCACCGCCGGGATCGTCGAGGCGGTCTACCGCGTGGTTGGCCGGGATCGGCCGCCCGCCCCGGTGGCCGTGGCGCCGGCGCGGATCGTGGCGACCAACCGGCGGGCCAACGGGATGGGGCTGATGGCCGAGCCGGGCGATTTCGACGGCTGCGCCGTCACGTTTCCGGCACGGCTGCTCGACGTCGACCGCACCCAGAGCGGCGGCCTATTCGTGCTGGCCGTCGACGACCTGGAGTCGAGCGTGATCGCCACGCTCGGGCCGGAGGTGTTCCAGCAGTTGCAGTCGCTGCGACCGGGGCGCCGACGCCGGCAGCCCGCGCGAGGGCGCCACGCGGTTGGTGCGGCTCCCGAGGGCCGCCCGGCGCCCGTCCTCGTGGGCGAGGCGCACCGCGCCGCAGGCCCGCCGCA
>JBJTHX010000455.1:0-11116 GCA_046094745.1 Planctomycetia bacterium | reverse complement strand
GACGCCGGAGGCGGCGCAGGCCGATCTCGCGGCCGGGGCCTGGGGCGTGGGCGCGGGGTCGGAACTCGTCAACCAGGACGTCATGGCGCCGGGCGGCCTCGACCGCCTCCGCGACCGGACGGCGGCCTACCTGGCCGCCTGCCGCGGTCAGGCGTAGCGGTAGATCGCGGCCACGCCCGACTCCGTGGGCATCTCGTTGCGGGCGAGCGCCAGGATCGTGCCGCCGTGCAGGAGCACGGTCTCGGCGACGGCCCCGAAGAGATCCTCGCCGCCGACGGCGGGCACGTCGCCCGAGCGGGCGGCCGCGCCGGGCGCCGGGCCGCCGAAGGCGATCGCGCCTGTCGCGCGGTCGAACCGGCCGGCCTCGAACCGGTCGGCCTCGATCAGGAGCGTCGCCACCTGGCCGGCCACCGCGGCCCGTGCCACGTCGGACAGATCGCCCTGGGCGAGGCCGCGGTCACGGGCCTGGCGGAAGGCTGCGACCGCCTTGGCGACCGTGCCGGTCCCGGGCCGCGACGACCAGCGGCCGCACCGCGGCGGCGACCTCGTCCGCCGTCATGAGGTGCGGGTCGCTGGGCACGAACTCCTCGAGCAACAGCGGGTTCTTGGACAGGCCGCGAAACGTCGCGGCCAGCCGGACTTGGGCCACGAGCACGAGCGGCAGCCCCGACCGCCGCGAGAGGCCGTCGTGCACCGTGTCGTCGACGTGCCGCAGGAAGATCTCGGTGTCGGCATCGACGTCGTCCCGCTTGGACCCGGTCCCGCCGTGGACGATGCCCTCGATGCCCATGCCCCGCTGGACGCGGTGCGGCTGAAAGATCTCCTTGTCCACCACCTCGCCACGGAGGATCGCGCCGTCGGGCCCCGTGCCGATCGGCACCGTGTCGAGCCGCTCGAAGGCCGTGCCCCGCTCGTCGCTCCAGGCCGTGCCCTCGAAGGCCCGGGCCTGGCGGCTGGTGACCGCGAGGACCTCGAAGCGGTCGAGACCCGAAACGATCCGCACCAGTGGCATGGTGTGAAAGCGGTCACCGACGACGGCGAGGTGGGGCATCGGCCGCTGCAGGAGAAACACCCGCGCGGCACCGGCGGCGGCGAGGACGGCGAGGCCCTCGCGGGTCTGCGCCCAGAAGCGGCGATCCCCCTCGAGCAGCCGCAAGGGATGCAGGACCCGCTCGATCTGCGCGGACGCATGGGCCGGCTCGAGCGAAAGTTCGACCGCCTCGACGAGGTGCCGAAAGGCGGGCAGGTCGACCGTGTTGCCGGGCACGTTGCGGTGGGTCGGCAGGTAGACCGACAGGCACGGGGCCGGCTGCGGGGCGAGCAGTTCCAGCAGCGTGGCGGGCGAGAGCCGCTCGATCGACAAGGCCTCGGCGGTGATGGTCACGGACGGTCCTCCGCAGGCAGGGGCGTCCGAGATGCCGGTGGCTGCCGCGGCCAGGCGAGGCCGAAAGGCGGCGCGGGATGTTTCGCGCGGCCGCCGGCTGCCGGCAATGGGGCCGCCGCGGGAGCCGCCACGGGCCGGCGACCACCGGCGGACAGTTCGCGTGCGGTCGTTCAGGCGTCGCGGGCCACGGCGGCGACGGGCCGCACAAGCAGGTTGCAGATGAAGCCGGCCAGGAGTACGGCCGCGAGGGCGAACATGGTGCGGTCGTAGGCCCGGGCCGGCGGCAGGCCCGCCCGCAACTGGGCCGCGGTGAGCGCGTTGACCGTCGCCGGCCCGAGGACGCCGGCCACGCTCCACGCGGTGAGGAGGCGGCCGTGGATCGCGCCCACGAAGCCCGGGCCGAAGAGGTCGGCGAGGTACGCGGGAATGGCTGCGAAGCCGCCACCGTACATCGTGAGGATCGCGGCCATGGCGACGCAGAACAGGGACACGTCGCCCGCACGGCCGAGCGACGGAACGGCCGCGTAGAGGGCGGCTCCCGCGAGGAAGAAGATCGCGTAGACGACCCGGCGGCCGATGCGATCGGAAAGGGCCGACCAGAAGAACCGGCCGGCGACGTTGAAGATGCTGAGAAACCCCGTGAAGGAGGCGCCCAGCGCCGCAACCCGCTCGCGCTGGGCCGCGTCGAGCGTCTCGAATGGCTCGGCGCTACCGATGAGCCGGCCGCCAAACATCTCCTGAAACATCGGCGAGGCCATCCCGAGGACGCCGATTCCGGCCGTGACGTTGAGGCACAGCACGAGCCACAGAAGCCAGAACTGCGGTGTGCGGCAGGCGGCCGCGGCGGTCATGCCTGTGGCTGGCGTGGTGCCGCCCGCCGCCGGTTGCCAGCCCGTGGGCGCCCATCCCGGCGGCGGCACGCGGTAGGCGAAGGCACCCACGAGCATGACCACAAAGTACGCCGCAGCCATGACCAGGAGCGTCTCCCACACGCCCACCGACCGCGGCCCGGCGAAGCTGCGGATCAGCCGATCGGCCAGCGGCGCGCCCACGAGGGCCCCGCCACCGAACCCCATGATCGCAAGCCCCGTCGCCAGTCCTCGGCGGTCGGGGAACCAGCGGATCAGGGTCGAGACCGGCGAGATGTAGCCGATCCCGAGACCGATGCCACCGATCACGCCGAGCCCGAGCCATACGAGCCACAGTTGGTGCCAGGCCACGCCCAGCGCGCCCAGCGCCATGCCGCCGCACCAGCAGAGGGCCGCCACCACGCCCGCCCGCCGCGGTCCCACCCGCTCCAGCCACGTGCCACACACCGCCGCACTCGATCCGAGGAACACGAAGAACAGCGTGTAGATCCAACCCAGCAGCGGCCGGTCCCAGTCGTAGCTGGTGGTCGTGAGTCTTTCGAGTAGTCCCATGCCCACCGGGCAGGGCACCGGCCGGTCGATGCCCACCGCCCGCGTCAACGGCAGCCAGAACACCGAGAACCCGTAGGCCATGCCGATGCACAGATGGATGCACAGCGCCGCCGGCGGCACGAGCCAGCGGTTGTAGCCGGGCGCAGCAACGGTCCGGCTCTTGTCGAGCAGTCCGGCGCCCGTGGCGGCCGTCATGACGCGAGGTCCGCGACGACGGCGAGCGCCTTTTTGACGTGGTCGTCCGAGACGAGCAGGGCGCTGAACACGAGCCGGATCACGCCCGCTTTGTCGATCACGAACGTCACCCGGCCCGGCAGGAAGCCGAGGGGATTCGGCACGCCGAAGAGCTTGCGGAGGCGGCGGTCGGGATCGCTGATGATCGGGAAGGGCAGGCGGTGCTTCGCGGCGAAGGCCAGGTGACTGGCCTGCGAATCGCTGCTCACGCCCACGACCTCGGCGCCCGCGGCCTGGAACTGCTCGTAGGCGTCGCGGAACCCGCAGGCCTCCCGGGTGCAGACGGGCGTGTTGTCCTTGGGATAGAAGAAGAGCACGAGTGCCTTCCTGCCGAGCAGCGTGGCGGAGTCGAACGTGCTGCCGTCCTGGAGCGTGGCGGTGAACGGGGGCGCCTGGGCGCCGACGTCGAGCAGGGGCATGGGGGTTTTCTCTGGGGAGGTGCGGTGTGGTCCAGGGCGGACGCTTGGTCGGCCTGCCGTGACCTGCCACAATCATCGTGCCACAGCGCCCCGTCAAGCAATCCGGAGAGTGCCGTGTTTCTGCGTCCTCCCTGCCGCATGGCCGCTGCGCTCGTCGCGGCCGGCGCCGGCCTGGCCGCGGCCGCTCCACCGCCGGCCCGGCCGAACCTGCTCGTCTTCTTGGCCGATGATCTCGGCGCCCACGACCTGGGCTGCACCGGCAGCCGCGGCTATTCGACGCCTGCGATCGACGGCCTGGCGGCGGCGGGGATGCGGTTCACGCGGGGCTACGCCGCCTCGACCGTCTGCTCGCCGACGCGGGCCGCGCTCGTCACCGGCCGGCATCCGGCCCGCGTGCGGATCACGAACTTCATTGCCGGCAACCGCCGCGGCTGCCTCCTGCCGGCCGACTACCTCCACGCCCTGCCCGAGGCCGAGGTGACGGTGCCGGAACTCTTGCAGCAGGCGGGCTACGCGACGGGCTGCTTCGGCAAGTGGCACCTCGGCCCGCCGGAGGGCGTCCGCCGGCACGGCTTCGACACCGTGGGCTCCAACTCCACCGAACCCGGCCGCGGCCCGCCACACGATCCGCTGCACGCGCGGGCGATCGCGGCGCAGGCGGCGTCGTTCATCGAGACGAGCGCGGGCCGGCCCTGGTTCTGCTACGTGCCCATGCACTCCGTGCACGCGCCCCAGACAGCCCGGGCGGAACTGGTCGCCGCCGAGGAGCAGCGGCTCGCCGGCCTGCCGCCGCACGAGGGGCCGCGGGAGGTGCCCGAGGGGGATCGCACGGCACGGGCCGTGCAGGACCTGCCGGTCTACGCCGCGATGATCCGCGAGCTGGACGAGACCGTGGCGACGGTGCTCGAGGCGGTCGAGCGGACCAGGCAGTCGGCCGGGACGGTCGTCGTCTTCACGAGCGACAACGGCGGCCTGGCCACGGCGGAAGGCTCGCCGACCTCGAACCTGCCGCTCCGCGCGGGTAAGGGCTATCTCTACGAGGGGGGCATCCGCGTGCCGCTGGTCATCCGCTGGCCGGGCGTCGTGGCCGCGGGCACGACGTGCGATGTGCCCGTGACCACGCTCGACGTCGCCGCCACACTCCTCGACGCCGGCGGCGTGCGGCCCCCGGCGCGGAAAAAAATCGTGGAACACTTCGAGGACGGCCGCGTGGAACTTTTCGACCTCGCCGTCGATCCCGGCGAGCGGCACGACCTGGCCGCCGAGCGGCCCGAGCGGGCGCGCGAACTCCAGCGCCGGCTCGCAGCCTGGCGGCAGAGCGTCGCCGCGGCGATGCCCACGCCCAATCCGCAGCCGGTCGATCCCTACGGCCGGGAGCGGTTGCCGCCCAAGAAATGACCGCCACGATGCGGTACGATCGCCGACCCCAGCGACTCCCCGGAATTGAGGAAGCGACCATGCCCAGGCTCGTCGGATCGCTCGCGGTGCTGTTCGTCGTGGCGGCCGCCGCCCGCGGCGATGACTGGCCGAACTGGCGCGGCCCCGCGGGCACGGGCGCGGCGGCGGGCAGCGGCTACGTGGCCGCATGGGGCCCCCAGGAAAACGTCCTCTGGCGGGTGCCGCTGCCGGGCCTGGGAGCGAGCACGCCGGCCGTCTGGGGCGATGCGGTCGTCGTCACCTGTGCGATCGACGGCAAGGACGCGGCCATCTGCCTGGATCGCGCGGGGCAGGAGCGGTGGCGGCGGCTGTTGGGTCCCGAGCGGGCCGGCAAACACAAGAAGGCCACCGCCGCGAACCCGTCGGCCGTGACCGATGGCGTGCATGCCTGGGTGTACTTCAAGAGCGGCGAACTGGCGGCCCTGCGGCTTGCCGATGGCGCGGTGGTGTGGACGACGAACCTGCAGCAGCGGTTCGGGGAGGACACGCTGTGGTGGGACCTCGGCACCTCCCCCGTGCTCACCACCAAGGCGGTCGTCGTGGCCGTGATGCAAAGCGGCCCGAGCTACCTCGTCGCCTTCGACCGTGGCACGGGCGAGGTGCTCTGGAAAGCCGACCGGATGCTCGGGGCCCCGGAGGAGGCGGCGCAGAGCTACTCGACGCCCGTCGTCGCGCGGGGTGACGCCGCCAAAGGCGAGCCGGCGGAGGTACTCTTCGTGCTCGGCGCCGACCACGTGACCGCCCACGACGCCGCCACGGGGAAGGAACTCTGGCGGGTGGGCGGCCTCAATCCCAAGGGGGACAAGTTCTTCCGCTCGATCGCCTCGCCCGTGGTGGCGGGCGACCTCGTGATCGCCCCCTACGCCCGCGGCGGCACGATCACGGCGATCCGCCGCGGCGGGTCGGGCGACGTCACCGCCACGCACGTCGCCTGGGAACGCAAAGATCTTGGCGCCGACGTGCCGACACCGGCCGTGCAGGACGGCCGGCTGTACGTCTGCACCGACAAGGGCCGGGTCGAGTGCCTCGACGCCGCCACGGGCCGCACGCTCTGGCAGGGCGAACTGCCGAAGAACCGCCACGCCTACTCCGCCTCGCCGGTCGTCGTCGACGGCCGGATCGTCGTCACCCGCGAGGACGGCGTGACGACCACGCTCGCCGCCGGCGACGCCTTCAAGGTCCTGGGCGAGGGGAGCGTCGACGAGATGACGGTCGCCACGCCCGTGTTCGTCGATGGCCGCATCCTCGTGCGGACGCACGATGCGCTGTGGTGCCTGGGGGCGAAGTGAGCCGCCCGCGTCAGCCGCCGAGCCGGGCGGCGATCCTGTTCTCGTCGTAGACGCAGCCGGCCCACACGCCGCCGCTGGCTTCCTGCAAGGCCGCCCAGAGCCGGGTGTCGGGGGGCAGCCGCGGGTCGGCGGCGAGGTCGGGCCGCGGCGGCCGACGGGTCAGTTCCGCCGCCGCCTCGGCGGCGGTGAACGACCGCCCGCCGTGGCCGGCGAGTTCGACCGATCCGGTGGCCGCGGCCGTGTCGATCGTGATCGCGACCACGTCGCCCTCGATCAGCTTGCCCAGCGGGCCGCCGGCGAGTGCCTCGGGGCTCACGTGGCCGATGCAGGCGCCGGTGGAGACGCCGGAGAACCGGGCGTCGGTGACGACGGCCACGCGGCTGGCGATCGGCAGCTGCTTGAGGGCGCCGGTCACCTGGTAGGTCTCCTCCATCCCCGTGCCCATGGGCCCGATGCCGGTGAGCACGACCACGTCGCCGGCGGCGATCCGCCCCGCCTTGATCGCCGCCATCGCCGTGTGCTCGCTCGTGAACACGCGGGCCGGACCGGTGTGGCGGTAGACGCCGTCGGCGTCGATGGCCCGCGGGTCGATCGCCGTCGCCTTCACGATCGCCCCGCCGGGCGCGAGCGATCCGCGGAGGAACGCCGTCGTGCCCTTGAGCCCCCGGGCCGCCGCGGCCGCGGGAGGCAGGATCACGTCGTCGGCCGCGACGCCATCGGCGGCGGCCAGCGCCGACCGAAACCGCTCCCGCCGCTCGCTCGTGGCCCACCAGGCGAGCTGCTCCGCGAGCGTGCCACCAGAGACGGTTCGCACGCTCGTGTCGAGCAGGCCGAGCCGGTCGAGGTGGAGCATCACCTCGGGCACGCCACCGGCGAGAAACACGCGGACGGTGGGGTGATGGACCGGCCCGTTGGGCAGCACGCTCACGAGCCGCGGCGTGCGCCGGTTGACGGCGATCCAATCTTCGACCGAGGGCGGCGCGAGACCCGCGGCGTGGGCGATGGCCGGGATGTGCAAGAGCAGGTTCGTGGAGCCGCCGAACGCCGCATGCACGGTCATCGCGTTGGCGAGGCTCGCCGGCGTGAGGATGTCGCGGGTGGCCGTGCCGCGGTCGGCCAGGGCCACGACGGCCCGCGCGGAGCGGACGGCGAGATCCCGCCAGGCGGGCTGGCCGCTCGGGGCGAGGGCCGCGTGCGGGAGCGTGAGCCCGAGCGCCTCGGCCACCACCTGCGCCGTGGCCGCCGTGCCCAGGAACTGGCAGCCGCCGCCGGGGGAGGCGCAGGCCCGGCAGCCCAGGTCGGCCGCCTCCTCGAGCGTGACGAGTCCGTGGGCGAACCGCGTGCCGAGCGTCTGGATCGTGCCGGCATCCTCGCCCTGCTTCGGCGGCAGGGTGACCCCGCCGGGGACGACGATCCCCGGCAGGTCGCCGAGACCCGCCACCGCCATGAGCATCGCCGGCAGCCCCTTGTCGCAGGTGGCGATGCCGACGAGGCCCGCCCGCAGCGGCAGCGAGCGGGCGAGCCGGCGGAGCACGATCGCCGCGTCGTTGCGGTAGGGCAGGCTGTCGAACATGCCCGCCGTGCCCTGCGTGCGGCCGTCGCAGGGATCGGAGCAGAAGCCCGCGAACGGGATCGTGCCGAGCCGGCGTAGTTCCTCCGCGGCCGCCTGCACGAGCAGGCCGATCTCCCAGTGGCCGGTGTGGTAGCCGAGCGCGACCGGTGAACCGTCGGGGGCCCGCACGCCCCCCTGGGTCGAGAGGATCAGCACCTGCCGATCGGCGGCGGCGGCCGGGCTCCACCCCATGCCGACGTTCTGGGAGAGGCCGAACAAATCGCCGCTGGGCCGCTCGCTGAGCAACTCCTCGGTCAGCGGCAGGCTGCCCGCCGGCCCGTCGGCCGCGGAGCGGATGTCGTACACGGCCGGATCGTGGGGCCCGAACTCGTCGAAGCGGGCCTCTCCGGCAGCCATGCCCGCGACTATCCTGTGTGGGCCGCGGACGGTCAAGCGGTCGGTTTTTTGTCTCCCGAACGGCGAGGGTCTGTTGAGCGCGGCGGTTCACGAGCGTGTCTGCCGATTCCGGCCGCGGGGCGGCACCGGCCCGGCGCGGATCGGGGCGGTGCACGACGACACCGTCGTCGACCTGTCGGCGGCGGGCGTCGGGTCGCTGGGCGAGGTCCTCGATGCAGTGGATCCGGCGGCCGTGGTCCGTGCCGCACGGGCGGCCGGCGGCGAACGGTTCGCCCTGGCCGACATCGTGCGCCAGCCGCCGGTCGAGCGCCAGGAGGTGTGGGCCGCGGGCGTCACCTACCTGCGGAGCAAGACGGCCCGGATGCAGGAATCGGACTTCAGCGCCACCGCCTACGACCGGGTGTACGACGCGCCGCGGCCGGAGATCTTCTTCAAGGCGGTGGCAGAGAAGGTGGTCGGGCCCGGCGATGGCCTGGGCATTCGGGCGGATGCCCGCTGGAACGTGCCGGAGCCGGAACTCGCGCTCGTGATGAACGCGCGGGGCGAACTGGTGGGCTGCACGATCGGCAACGACGTGAGCTCGCGGGACATCGAGGGGGAGAACCTCCTCTACCTGCCGCAGGCGAAGATCTACGACCGCTCCTGTGGCCTGGGCCCGTGGATCGTGCTCGGCTGCGACGAGCGGGAGGCCCGCGGCTGGTCGATCGCCATCACGATCTCCCGCGCGGGCCGCGACGTGTTCGCGGGCCGGACGCCGATCGACCGCATCAAGCGGTCGTTCGACGACTTGGCTGGCTACCTCTGGCGGTCGCAGTCGTTTCCCCACGGTGTCGTGCTGCTGACGGGCACGGGCGTCGTGCCCGACGACGCGTTCACGCTCGCGGCGGGCGACCAGATCGCGATCCACGTCGACGGCATCGGCACGCTCGAGAACGGGGTGCTGATCGTCGCCTGACGGGCCGGCCCCATGCATCTCCTGCTTGGCATTCTCTGTGGCGTGGCGTTCCTTGCGGCGGCGGCCCGGGCCGCGGATCCTCCGCGGCCGAACGTGATCTACGTCCTGACCGACGACCAGGGCTATGGCGACATCGCCGCCCTCGGCAATCCCGTCGTGCGGACGCCGCACCTCGACCGGCTGTGGCGGGAGAGCGTGCGGTTCACGGAGTTCCACGCCAGCCCCACCTGCGCCCCCACGCGGGCCGCCCTGCTCACCGGCCGGCACGAGTTCCACTCCGGCGTCACCCACACGATCCACGAGCGGGAGCGGCTGGCCCTCGCGGCGACGACGCTGCCGGAACTGCTCCGCGCCAGCGGATATGCCACGGGGATCTTCGGCAAGTGGCACCTCGGCGACGAAGACGACCACCAGCCCGGCCGCCGCGGCTTCGACCGCGTCTTCATCCACGGTGGTGGCGGGATCGGGCAGCACTATCCCGGCAGCTGCGGCGACGCGCCGGGCAACGCCTACGTCGACCCCTGGATCCGCAGCGACGGCCGGTTCGTGCCGACGCGCGGCTACTGCACCGACGTGTTCTTCGCCGCGGCGCTCGAGTGGATCGACCGCTGTCGCCAAACGCGCAGGCCGTTCTTTTGCTACCTCGCGCCCAACGCCCCGCACGAGCCGCATGACTGCCCCGTCGGTGCGGATGAGCCGTATCTGGCGGCACTCGAGGCGGCGGGCATCTCGAACGCCACACAGCGGGCGAAGATCGCGCGGTTCTACGGCATGATCGAGAACATCGACACGAACGTCGGCCGGCTGCTCGCCGCCCTCGATGCCTGGGGGCTGGCGGAGGAGACGCTCATCGTGTTCACGACCGACAATGGCACCGCGGCCGGCGAAGCGGTGTGGAACGCGGGCATGCGCGGGAAGAAGGGCACGCCGTGGCGGGGCGGCACGCGGGTGCCGGCGTTCTGGCGGTGGCCGGGCAGGCTGCCCCAGGGCCTCGACGTGCCAGCCCTCGTGGCCCACATCGACGTGCTGCCGACGCTCTGCGACTTGACCGGCACGGCGATCCCGCCGGCGGTGGCCCAGAAGCTCGAGGGGCGGAGCCTCGTGCCGCTGTTGTCCGACGCCTCGGCGCCGTGGCCCGACCGCATGCTCTTCACCCACGTGGGCCGCTGGAAGCGGGGGAAAGCGGCAGCGTCGGCGCTGGCTAACGTCCGCGTCCGGGAGGGCCGCTGGAGCCTGGTCAACGTCAAGAACGATTCCGCCGCGTGGGAGCTGTACGACCTGGCCGCCGATCCCGGCGAGTCACGGAACGTGGCCGCCGCTCATCCCGACGTCGTCGCGCGGCTCGCGGCCGCCCAGGCCGCCTGGTGGCAGAGCATCCAGGGAGACCTCATCAACGAGGATCGCGATGGACCGGCCGAGAACCCGTTCAGGACGGCATTCCGCCGCCAGTTCGGCGGGCGTTGAGCGTTGCGACGGCCGCCTAGCGACTGGCGGCGACCGGCGGGTAGGATTCGCCGGCGAATAGCGGAGGCACCATGCAGCGGACGGGCGACGACGGGGCGGAGATCATGGCAGCCCGCGCCCGGGCCCGCGTCGGCCTGGCGATGTTCGCCCTCTACGTCGCCCTCTACGCCGGCTTCATGGCGCTCGTGCTCCTCCGGCCCGAGTGGCTCTCCAAGCGGCCCTTCGGCGGCACGAACCTGGCGATCGCCTACGGCCTCGGCCTGATCGCCGCCGCCATCGTCCTCGCCGGGCTATACATGGCCGCCTGCCGGCTCGTGGAACGGCGCGGCCGCTGACCGGCCCACGCGGCCCGGAGATCCTGCACGATGCTCTACGCGACCTCCGCCACCGCGATCGGGATCTTCGCGGCCTTCGTCCTCGGCGTGATCGGGCTCTCCTTCTGGCTCGGCCGCAAGGGGCAGACCGCCCAGGGCTACTACGCCGCCCACGGCGAGATCCACTGGTTCGTCAACGGCATCGCCTTCGCCGGCGACTACCTCTCCGC
>JBJTHX010000454.1:0-6609 GCA_046094745.1 Planctomycetia bacterium | reverse complement strand
CGGCGGGCCTTCGTTGACGCACGGGGCCGTGCTCCTAGACTTTGAAGAGCCGATCGGGAGTCCTGCCGCAGGGCCGCGATGCGGGCCGCGACGGCCGCGGGTGGCGGCTGCCGCGCGACATTTACGAGCAGGCCCACGGCCTTGAGCCCATTGAGGGCCACGAGCGCCCGCTTGTACCGCTGCGACTGGGCCGCGTCGTCGCCGGCGGCCGCCTCCACGTCGGCAAGCGACAGCATCTCGGCCAGCACGTCCCAGGCGGCAGGGTCGCCCCGCCGGGCGAGCCCCACCGCGGCGTTGAACCGCACGTTGTCGTCGGCGTCGCCGAGCAGCGCGGCCAGCCGGCCCGCCGCCCCCTCCCCGCCGACGACGCCCAGCGCATAGGCGGCCCGCGACCGCAGTGAGGCGTCGCCACTGCCCGCCGCGGCCAGGAGCACGGCCGACACCGCGGCCGGGTCGGGGAAGCCGTGGCCCGCGGCGGCGCGGTTGTCGGCGAGGACGGCGAGGGCCTCGACCGCGGCCTGGGCGGTCCGCGGGTCGGCATCGTCGGCCGCCCGCGCCACGAGCGGCTCGGCCGCCTCGGGCACCGCGAACTCGCCCAGCGCGCGGCACAGGTAGCCACAGAGCGTCTGCGACTGCTCGCCGGTGTGCCCCGCCGCCCGCGGCCGCCCCGAGGCCACCTCGTCGGCGAGGATGCTGCCGAGTTCCCGGGCCAGGCCGACGTCGGACTTCAGCGCCTTGCCGCCCGGACCGCGGAGGTCGTTGGCGAAGTTGAGCGCCGCCTGCCAGCGGCCCTCTTTTTTGCGGCGCAGCGTCTTGACGTAGCCCTCGGGATCGTTGCCGAGCTGGGCGAGCCAGTGGAAGGCCAGCCACACGAAGACGATGATGCCGACGATGACGGCCGGCACGAGGAACAGCTGGACGAGGAAGGCGGCCGTAGGCGGCTCGACCGGCGGCAGCGAGTCGTCGGGCGTGACGGTGCGGCGCGGGGCGTCGGACATGCTCGGGCGGTATCCTGGGGCGTGAAGCACGCTCGGGCCCGCGGCAGGACTCCCGATCGGCTCTTCAAAGTCTAGGAGCACGGCCCCGTGCGTCAACGAAGGCCCGCCGCCGATCCCGCGGCAGACGATCCCGCGGCAGCGCCGGCCACGTGGCTGGAGGCGGAGCCCGGGGGCGTCGCCGCGCAGCTGGCGCTCGACGAGGCGCTGCTCGAGGAGGCCCACGAGGGCGTCCACACGGGAATCGTCGTCCGCACCTGGATGGCCGACGAGCCGACCATCGTGCTCGGCTCCTCGAGCCGCGCCGCCGAGGAGATCGACATCGACACCTGCGCGGCCCACGGCGTGAACGTGATCCGCCGGCCGAGCGGCGGCCTGTCCGTCGTGCTTGGGCCGGGCTGCCTGATGTGGTCGGTCGTGGTCCACCATGCGGACGGGCCGCCGGCCATCGACGCGATCCACGCCGCGATGCTCGAACCGCTCGCGGCGGCGCTGCGGGCGGCCGGCCGCGACGTCGTCCGCCGCGGTTTGAGCGACCTGGCGGTCGTCGCGGCCGACGGGGATCGGAAGGTCTCGGGCAACGCCCTGCGGGTGCGGCGGCACGGGGTGCTGTACCACGGCACACTGCTCGATACGTTCGATCTCGACCTCATCAGCCGGGTGCTGCGGCATCCGCCCCGTGAACCCGGGTATCGCGGCAGCCGACCCCATGGCGCCTTCCTCGCCAACCTCGGCCTGGGACTGCCGCGGCTCGCGGCCACCGTGCGGGCGGCCTTCCGTGCCGAGCGGCAGGAAACCGTCTGGCCGCGGGAACGGGTGGCCCGGTTGCTTCGCGACCGCTACGCCGACGCGGCCTGGACGCACCGCCTGCCGTGAGGCGCGGGGCGAGGCTGGCCCGGCAATCTGGGTCGACCGGTCGGGTCGTGCGGGATGGGCCATGACGCCGCAGTCCGATGATCGGCGGCGGCCGGCCGAACCGATCCTTCTTCGTGGTGACGGGTCAGGCCCAGGCCCGGGACGGCGCGAGCCGCGGCAAACCAGCCTTTCGCCGCCGGCCGCTCCCGAGTATGGTCCTCGGCCCGATCGACAGGAAGTCGCTCGACAGACCGCAACAGGAGGTTGCCCTTCATGCGCCTGCACATGAACGCCGCGGACGTGCGCGGCCTGGTCTCCCGGCATTTCCTGCACTTGGGAGCCGACGCCGACGACGTGGCGGACGTCCAGGAGAACATTCGCATCGACCGCGGCCGCTGCGTGGCCCGTTGCTACCGCGTGGCCGAGATGTTCGCGATGTGGCTCATCGACGTGGGCGTGCTGCAGTTCTACGACGCCGAGGGCGAGATGCTGCACACGGTGAACCTGTTCACGGAGCTGCAGCCGCAGCGAGCCGCCGCCTGACAAGGCCGCGGTCGTAGGGATCGTTCGTGGGTTGTCCGAAGGGGGGCGGTCCGCGCCGACGACGGCGGGGACTGGATGCGGGGATGTCCATGCAGGTGCCGTGTCGCGGGTCCAGCGCGGCGGAACTGGCGATCGTCGTGGCCGCGCCGGACGACGTCGCCGCGCTCGAGGAGACGCTCGTCAGCGTGCTCGAGCACCGGCCCGCGGGCGTTGAGGTCGTCGCCGCCCTGGGCTGCGGCTATGCCGACCCCTGGAACATCCGCGACGAGGTCCGCTTCGTCGACGCGCCGCGCGGCGCCGGCCTCGCCGCCTGCATTCAGGCTGGCGTCGCGGCGGCCAGGGGCCGCGTGATCCACGTGCTGGCCGCCGGCTGGCGGGCCACCGCGGGCTGGACGGAGAAGCCTCTCGCCCACTTCGCGCGGGGCGACGTCGCGGCGGTCGTGCCGCTGGTCGTGGCCGATGCCGACCGCGAGCGAATCGTCACGGCCGGCATCCGCACCACGCGGGGCGGGCGTCGGGTCGTCAACGGTCGCGGCATGCCGCTGGACTCCGCCGCCGGAGGCCGCGTCGCCCGGCCCACCGCGCCGGTGCTGGAGGCCGGCTTCTGGTCGGCCGACCTGCTCGCGGCCGGCGGCGGCTTCCCAACCGCCTGCGGCGACGCCTTCGCCGACGCCGACATGGCCGCCGTCATCGCCTGCACGCGGAGCACGGTCGTGCTCGAGCCCGGGTCGCTCGTCATCGGCGGCGCCGAACGAGACCGGCCCAACGCCTTCACGGCGGGCCTGCACGCGGAGAAATTGTTCTGGCGGTCGCTCGCCGCCGGCCCCGTCGCTCCGGCGGTTGCCGCCCACGCCTGGGAGATCCTCCGGCATGCCGTGGTCGCCGCGCCGCTGGGCACGGTGCCGATGCTCGCCGGCCGACTTTGGGGCCTCATGCAGCTCGGTGGTCACCTGGCCCGGGCGCGGCAGTTGGCGGCGGTCCGCGAGCAGGCCACGGAGGCCGCTCCCCCGACGCTGCGGATCGACGACGCTCACGATGGGCTCGCCCCGCCGCGGCGCCAGGTGACGCCCACGCCGCTCCGCCGCTCCGCCTGACGCATGCGGCGGCGAAACGCCCCTCACGCGGGCCACGCGGGCGTGCTGTTGCCCGCCAGCACCGGCTGCTAGACTTCCGGCCGAGCGGTCTGCGCTCCCGTAGCTCAATTGGATAGAGCGTCAGCCTCCGGAGCTGAAGGTTACAGGTTCGATCCCTGTCGGGAGTACTTTCATTTCGCGGCGACGCGGCCGCCGCCGCAGCGAGTGGGCGGCGCGGGGGACAGTTCTCCTGGGCTCTGCCGCGACGAGGTGTCCAGTCGTCCGGCCGCCGGCCGACCGCCGGAATCGGCCATGCCGCGATGGGCGGCGGGGTGGCCATTTTGCCGCCGCTTCTCGGCCTTAAGATTCACAGGTGCATGGTCACCGGGCCGGAGTCGCGGCTGCCCGCCCCACGCGATTTCCGGCCGCCCACGCTCGGGCGGGCGCAGGATTCTTTCCGGGTGCGGCCATGGTCGCGAGCGTCACACCGCCGCTCGTCGGCGGCAACACGGATTCCCGCAGCTGGCGGAAGTGGTTCCCCGGCCTCGACAACGACCACCTCTCGCTCCGCGCGGTGCTCGCCACGCTGCCGGCGGCGCCGCCGCAGGCGATTCCCTGGATCGTGCGGCTGTTCGAAAACCCGCGGGGCTGGCTCCACCTGCACGGCGCGGTCGATCTGGCCAACCACGACCGGATCCACGTCCTCCTCGGCCGCGGCCTGCTCGACCAGGACGAGGCCTTCGTGATCGGCTTCACGATGGGGAGCACGCGGGCCGTTTCCCGCCTCGAGGGCTGGTTCTTCAAGTACGTCGTCGCCCACGTCTATCCACATCCGTACCGGATCCCGCCCCGCATCCTCGCGGCCTACGACCTCGGCCTCGAGGCCGGCCGCTCGATCGGCGTCCCGAACCTGCACCTCGTCCTGCATGACGACATGCTCGACCGGCCGCTCGGCGCGGTCCGCCGCAAGCTCGGCATCGACACGCGCCAACTGCGGGCGTTCTATGCCCGGGAACGGGCCGCCCTGCCCGACACGCCCGCCAGCCAGCGGCTCCCGTTCTGACCCGCAGCAGCGGGACGGCCTTCACGCCCGGTGGCCGGCGGCGAGCAGCATCGTCGCGGCATGGATATCGACGATGGCGTCGAGGTCCGCGGAGTAGCCGCCGCCGCAGACGATCGCCACGGGCACTCTCGCCTGCCGCGCCGCCGCGAGCACGAGGCCGTCCCGCACGACGAGCCCCTGCTTGGAGAGGGCCAGCCGCCCCAGCCGGTCGCCGACGTAGGGGTCGGCACCGGCGATGTAGAGCACGAGGTCGGGCCGGGCCCGGTCGAACGACTCCGCCACCGCCCGCTCGAGGACCGTGAGATACTCGTCGTCGCCGGTGCCGTCGGCGAGCGGCACGTCGAGCGACCCGGGGTGTTTCCGCAGCGGGAAGTTCCGCTCCCCGTGGATCGACATCGTGAACACGCTCTCGTCGGCGGCGAAGATCTCGGCCGTGCCGTTGCCCTGGTGCACGTCGCAGTCGAGGATCAGGACGCGCCGCACCGCGCCGCGGGCCTGCATCTCGCGGGCCGCCACCGCCGTGTCGTTGAAGACGCAGTAGCCCTCGCCGAAGGCGATGCCCGCATGGTGCGTGCCGCCCGCGAGGCTCGCGGCGACGCCATCGGCGAGCGCCGCCGCGGCCGCGTCGACCGCGGCGCCGGTGCTCCGCAGCGACCGCTCGACGAGTTCCGGGCTCCACGGGAAGCCGATGCGGTGGATCTCCGCCGGGGCGAGCGTTCCGGCGAGTACGCGGCCGACGTAGGCCCGGTCGTGCACCCGCAGGAGTTCATCATCGGTGGCCGCGTGCGGCACGACGAACGCCAGCGGCGCCCCGGCCGCCGCGTGGGCCTCGAGCCGCTGGCGGAGCAGCGCGTACTTGGCCAGGGGAAACCGGTGCCCGTCCGGCAGCGGCAGGGGGAACGCATCGCAGGGGAAGAGACGCATCAGCGCAGCGTACGAAAAACGGCCGCTGTCCGCGTGGCCTGCACCGCCTAAGCCGGCGGGCGGCGGCACGAGGCCGGGTCGCCGCTGCGAAAGCGGGCGGCCAGCAAGACGCCTGCCGCCACGGCCGCGAGCGCCCAGGCATTCGGCTCCGGCACCGCGGTCACCCAGGCCAAGCCGTAGTCGATCCCGGTCGTGCTGGAAGACACCTCCAAGGCATACCGGCCGGCAGGCAGGCTCCTGGCCCAGATCAGTTCCGTGTTCCCGAGCGTGCTGACGCTTTCATCGAGCAGCGTCCCGAGCGTGAAGCCGTTCGCCGCATAGAGCCGCAGGTCGAGATTGGCGAGCGTGCCGCTGAACACGTAGCTCGTTACGATTGGATTAGGATTGCTGTCCGTCGCCGTCATCGTCCGCTGCCAGTTGAGCGAGGTGGTGAGGTCGTAGCCGGCCTGCCCCGGAGCGATTTCGAAGAAATACCGCTGAGGCGTCGACGCACTGGCCGTGCCGAAATCCCAGCCGGTGCTCGCGGCCAGCGCGGCCCCGCTGGGTGCGAACTCGCCGGCCAAGAGAATGTCGTAGCTTTTCTCGACGTTGAGCTGGCCCGCACCATAGATCGAGTCGAGCGGCTGGGTCGAGGTATGACTCCAGGACCAGGTGGCGGGGAGGTTCGGGCCCTCCTTGGTGGCCCCGGCCATGAGCAGTGATTTGGCGGCCTGCGGCTGCTGGCCGTTGGCGAGACCACCGGCCGTGTTCGACACCTGCACCAACAGTGCTGCCGCACTCGACACGCTCGGCGTGGCCCAACTGGTGTACACGGTCGGCACCACGATGTCGGGCTTCTGCCGGCCGGTGCCGCTGTAGATCGTCGTCCCGCGGCTGTGGTCGCCATTCGACAGGCCGACGACAATGCCGTTGTACGTGCTCGCCATCAGGGCGGGGATCGTCGAGCCGCTGCCGTTGTTGAGCGCGTAGGTTGCGATCGTGCCATCCCGTTGAACGGCATAGTCCGCCCGGTCGATGATCAGGTTGTCGGTCGCGGAGTTGAAACTGTAGACCCAACTGTGATTGACGAGCTTACGGGTCTCGACGTTCGGCAGGAGCGCCGAGCTTTGGACGTTGAGGAACCCGCTGTTCAGCCAGTTGTTGACCTCGTAGTTGG
>JBJTHX010000453.1:0-5197 GCA_046094745.1 Planctomycetia bacterium | reverse complement strand
GCCGGAACCGTCCCGATCACGGCCAGCGTGGCCGCGGTCACGAGGCCGCAACCGGCCGCCAGCCAGCGGCCTTCAGTCCAGCCCCAAGTCCTCGTTATAGCCTTCCTGGACGATGGCATTCTCGCTCCTTTCGTGCTCGAGGGGCTCGCCGTCGAGGACTTCGACCTCATCGAAAAGGGTGCCCAGGACCTGGCCCTCGCCAGCCAGGCCTCGAGCTGGCAGGTGCTTCAGACCGAGGACTACGCCCGGCACAGCGACGAGTTCCGCCGTTCCTGCAACGCCTTGCGGGCCGCCGCCAAGGCCCGCAACCTCGACGGGGCGGCGCTGGCCTGGATGGAGGTGACGATGAAGTGCATCCAGTGCCACAAGTACGTCCGCGACGCGGAACGCGGCCGGTAGGCGGCCGCGGCCGCTCAGCCGCCGGCGAGGAACGACTCGGCGTCGAACGGCGGCGGTTTGAACGTGGCGTCGAGCGGCTGGACCTTCTCGATCCGCTCGAGGTCGATCAAGACCGGCGGATCGGCCCCGTCAACGGCGACCGTGCAGCCCAGCAGTTGCACCTGTGGCGGCCGGATCACCAGCCGGAGCGGCTGCAGCCGGCGCCGCTGCACGCTGCCGTCGGCGGCCCGTTCCTCGAGGTCGATTTCGCGGCAGTCGGTGATCGCAACGCTCGAGGTGGAGAGCAGGCGGGGGCGACCGGCGAACTTGGCCGGATCGAGTGACCGCACGTGGAACACCTGCTTGGCCCCCTCCAGCCGTTCGAGCAGCCCCGGCGGCAGGCTGCGTTCGACCTTGTGCCGCAGCGATTCGATGCCCGACCAGAGGATCGTGCCCTCGAAGGTCCGCAGCAGGTCCCGCCCGACCATGAAGGCCGTGAGTTCCAGGAGCGTGATCGGCTCCGCCGGGATTTGCCGGCCGGCCGCGCCGGACTTCTCGAGCCGCCAGCCGAACCGGCGGTTGCCCGCCATCGGCAGGTGGTCGATCGGATAGCCGCAGGACACGAGGAAGTCGCAGTCCCGGTGGAGGGTCCGCGTCGAGAGCCGCGACAGGCCCAGCCGCTCCTAGAGTTGGGCGATTAGGGCCTGGTTGTCGAGCGGCTGCCGGGCGGTGGAGAGGATCTCGAGCAGGGCGAAGATGCGGAGGAATTGCTCGTGGCGGGAGAAGTTGCGGGGCATGGTGTGGGTATCAATGGTGCGGAGAAATCGCGTCCCGTGGAGCCTGGGCAGCAGGCCAGAACGACATGGAGTGCCCCCCACCTCCGGCCCGCAACCGCCTGATCCAGCGAACGGGAAGAAAATGGCTTCACGATCGGCACCGTTGGTCACCGACCGGGGGGGGCGTCGCCCGGAGGAGAATAGGGGGCGACACGCGAGGTGACTAACCCCCACTAAGAGGGTTCATTTCAGCCCTAGGCCGCATCCCGGCCGCGCGGCTCCGCTGCGGCCGCGATGGCCTTCGTCGGGCGCCTCGATCCGCACGATCGCCAGTCGCTCGCCTCGCAGGTTGCGGTAGTGCCGGGTCAGGAACGCGACGCGGATCGCCTGCTCTTCCCCATCGACGTGATGGCGGACACCCTCCGCCGCCAGGCCCTGCGCGCACTCCGAGAGGCTCGTCGGCATGACGCTCTCCTTCGCTCGGGATTTCCCAGGAAACCGGCCTCATGCCGGCCCCCTCTCAAGAACTATGCGCCGCCCGGCGCCGGGATCTTGCGCGGGACCGGACAAAAAACCCGTGCCGATGGGCGACCAACGGTGCGGGTGCGTCTGCCACCGTGTGTCGGGCAAGGGTCCGTGGTAGCGAGGTGCCGCCTCGGGGAATCACATGGGCGACGAACCGGTGACCGACACCGTGCGCGAGTGCCGCGGCGACGACTGCCTGGGTGGTCTGCTCGCACGCTGGCAGGCCTCGGGCGACCCCGCGCAATTGGAGGCGGTCGTCGCCGCCGTGCGGCAGGTCGTGGAACTGGTCGCGGGCCGGACGCTCATGGAATGCCACGTGGCCGACCGGTCGGCCGTCGACGATGTCGTCTCGCTCGTCCTCGACCACCTGCGCCGCCTGCCCTGCGGCAATGCGGGCGAACGGCAGGTGGCGCTGTTTCGCGGTGACGACGCGACCGTCGGGCGGGGGCTGGCCTACATCCGGCTCCTGGCCCGCAACCGTGCCCGCGACGTCGCCCGGGCCAGCCATCGTCGCGACCGGCGCGCCCGGGTCTTCTCCATGCTCGACGGTACCGGCTGGCGGGCCGTGTCGGCCGGCGGGGCCGCCGCCCGGGCGGCGGACGAGCTGCACGAGCAGCTGTTGGATGCCGTCGCCCGGCTGGAGCCACCGCTGCGGCAGGTCGTGGAACTTCTCCTCGAGGGCAAGAACCAGGCCACGATCGCCCACGTGCTGGACGTGTGCGAGGGCACCGTGTCACGGATGCGGAAGCGGGCGGTCGACCGCCTCCGCGAACTCCTCGACGACTAATCCCGCCCCCTTCCCCCCGTGGCGCACACCTCCAGGTGTGCGAATGCGGGGTGTGGTGGGCTGGAGCCCATTCGCAAGCCTGGAGGCTTACGCCACTCCCTACGCGAACACGACCGTGCGCCGGCCGTGAACGAAGACCCGCTCCTCCAGCACGAGCCGCACCGCCCGGGCGAGCACGAGTTTCTCGACGTCGCGGCCCGCCTGGGCCATCCGCTCCGGCGTGAACGTGTGGTCCACCGGGATCACGTCCTGGGCGATGATCGGGCCGTCGTCGAGTTCGGCCGTGACGAAGTGCGCCGTGGCGCCGATGAGTTTCACGCCGCGGGCGAAGGCCTGGCGGTAGGGGCTCGCCCCGGCGAAGGCCGGCAGGAAGGAGTGGTGAATGTTGACGATCCGTCCGGCGTAGCGGGCGACGAACGGCTCGGAGAGCACCCGCATGTAGCGGGCGAGGACCACGTAGGCCGGCGCGTGGGTGTCGATCACCGCGCCGAGCGCCGCCTCGTGGTCGGCACGGCTCGCCCCCTCGTGCGGCACGTGGTGGAAGGGCACGCCGAACCGCTCGACGAGGCCGCGGAGCACGTCGTGGTTCCCGACCACGGCCACGATCCGGCCGGGCAGCTCGCCGCAGGCGTCGAGCAGCAGCAGTTCGCCGATGCAGTGCGGCTCGCGGGTCACGCAGACCACGATCGGCCGCCGGTCCTCGCGGGTCACCCGCACGCGGGCCCCGGCCGGCAGCACGGCCGCCAGGTCCGTCCGCAGCGTTTCGGCGGCCACGGCGCCGGTCACCTCGGCGCGGAAGAAGAAATGTCGCCCTGGCCCGTCGACGAACTCGTGGTTGCTCTCGATGTTGATCCGGTGCCGCTGCAAGACCCCCGTGATCCGGTGGATCAGGCCGACCTCGTCGGGGCAGTCGACCAGCACGATCTCGCGGGGCGTGCTCATGCCGGCGTCCGTGCGGGCCGTTCCGCCACCCAGGCGAGCACGACGTCCTCGACGGCGATGTCGCTCTTGCGGGCGGGGATGTCGACTTCCTCGAACGCGAGCCGCTCCGGCGCGGCCTCCAGGCGGATCCGGTCGAGCTCCTGCTCGATCTCCTCGTCGAGGAGCGCCCGCCGTTCCTCCAGGGCCTGGAGGCTCTCTTCGGCGTGGGCCACGTCGGCCTGCTGCCGGGTCGCCCGGCTAGCCGAGCGCATCGACGTGGCGGCCCGACCGATCGTCGTGGCGCTGATCTTCTTGCGGCCGAAGAGGGCGCCCACCACCGCCGTGCCGATCGACACGTAGGTCTGGAGGGATTGGTTCTTCGCCTCCGCCTGCTCCTTCTCCACTTTCTGGCGGGCCCGGTCGATGCGGTCCGCGAGGGTCGCGAGCTTCGTGGCGTGCTTCGCCCGCACCGCCTCGAGCCGCTCGTCCCGCCACTCCTTCGCCCTGTGGGCGATCCGCGCCCGGAACTCCCCTTCCGTCTCGCCGGGCCGCGACACGGCGTCGATGGCCGGGGCCCGCCAGGCGGTGAGCTTCGCCGTGCGGCCGAGGTGGCGCTTGAGCGCAGCCGCGAGGCTCGTGGAACTCCGCGGGCCCGTGAGGGGCGCCGGCAGAAGCGCGAACGAACCCGTCCGCGGCGCCGGCTCGACCTCCGGCGCCTCGGCGAACGTCTCCGCGGCCTCCCAGGCCGACTCGCCGAGCGCCTCGCCGGCGGGTGCCATGCAGATCACCTCACGATCGACCTCGATTCGCGGGCTCGGGCGGGCGTAGCGGACGCGGGCCCGGCCGAGGATGGCGGGACGGTAGACCACGGCCGCGTCGGGATCGACGGGCCCGGCCGGCGCGAGAAAGACTTCGCGGATGCCAGGTGGCAGGATCGGCCGCGGCCCCTCGTCGCTGGAGCGGGCCGTCGGGAAGGCGGTCGCGGGCTGGGGCCCCGCAGGCGGCGCGACCCTGCCGGCCATCAGCCGCCGGATCTCCTCGCGGAGGAGCGGACCGCGCAGGTACGCCATCGTCCATCGGGTCTGGAAGAGCGTCTCCTCCTCGCCGTGGACGCTGTGCAGCAGGAACCGCCGCTGCTCGAGGCCCGAGAGCAGTCGATCGAGGCGGCCGCGGTCGAACGCGCCGCCCGCCGAGGCCGCTGCGCCCTCGAGGCCGTCGAGGACGCGTGCCTTGTCCCGGGCCGTCTGCAGCCGCCCGAGGAACCACAGGCCCGCGTTCGACAGCCCCTTGTAGTCGAGATCGACGGGATTCTGCGTCGCCAGCACGACGCCCAGCCCGTAGGCCCGGGCCTGCTTCATGAGCGTGAGGATCGGCGTCTTGCTGGGCGGATTGGCGGTCGGCGGCACGTAGCCGAACACCTCGTCCATGAGGAACAGGGCCTTGAGCGAGGAGGTGCCGCCCTGCGACCGCATCCACGCCACGGTGGCCCCGGCCAGGAGCGTGACGAAGGCCATCCGCTGGGCGTCGGCGAGGTGGGCGATCGAGACGACGGCCACCCGCGGCCTGCCCTCGGGCGTCCACAGCAGCCGGCCCACGTCGAGCGGCTCACCGTCGAGCCAGGCCTCGAAGCCCGGGGCGGCCGCGACGGTGTTGAGGCGGCTGGCGAGCTGGAAGCGGTCGCCGGCGGGGAAGAAGTTCTCGAGGTCGAGGAAGCCGACCCGTTCGATGGGCGGCGCGGGAATCGCCCGCACGAGCGTGCCGAAATCGACCTTCTGCCCGCTCTTCCACAGGGCGTCGACGATCGTGGACA
>JBJTHX010000452.1:0-6437 GCA_046094745.1 Planctomycetia bacterium | reverse complement strand
GCGCCGGAGGGCCGGACCGCGGTGGAGAGCTGCCTGGCGACCCCGCAGGGCGTGACCCGCATCGAGCATATGCTGGGAGGTGGCGCGATGCTGGCAGGATCGCGGTCGGCGAAGACCGCGATCGACCAGGCGAGGGTCTGGGCCTTGGCCGGCAGATGACGCCGAACGGTGGAAGCGACGTGCACGATGACCACGGCGGCGTGAGCCGGCGGACAATCCTGCTCTTTCTGGGGCTCGTGGGCCTCGTCGGGCTCATCGTCTGGCCGTCGCTGGCGGGGCGGATCCGCTACGCCCAGGTGCGGAGCGAGTTGGCCGCGATCGGCGACGCGGCCGCCGGCACCGAACTGGCCGCCATCGGCAAGATGTTCACGACCCTCCCCAGGATCGTGGGGCCGACGGTGGTCAACGTCACGTCGAAACGCCGCGTGCTCACGATCGCCGACGAGATCGCCTCGCTGCGGGGGCTCAAGCCCGCGGGGGTGACGAGCGAATCGGTGGGCTCGGGTGTGATCGTGGCCGAGGATGGCGTGATCGTCACGAACTACCACGTCGTGGCGAGCAGCGACACGATCGAGGTCGCCCTCGCCGACGGCCGGAAGTTCACGGCCGACCTCGTGGGGGCCGACGCCGCCACCGACTTGGCCGTGCTGCGGATCGAAGCCCGGAGTCTGCCCGTCGCCACCTGGGGTGACAGCGACGCGCTCGACGTGGGCGAGATGGTCTGGGCGATCGGCAATCCGTTCGGGCTCGACCGCACGATCACCCGCGGCATCGTCAGCGCGAAGGGACGACGCGGCGTGGTCGAGAGCCCCTACCAGGAGTTCCTGCAGACCGATGCGGCGATCAACCCGGGGAACTCAGGCGGACCGCTGGTCGACGTCCACGGCCGCGTGATGGGCATCACCACCGCCATCGTCGGCCGGGACTTCACGGGGATCGGGTTCGCGATCCCCAGCAACACCGCCCGCCAGGTCTGCGACGCGATCCTGGAGACCGGCTACATGGAGCGCGGCTACCTCGGCATGGCCCTGCGACCGACGCCGCCGGACGTGGCGGGCGTCCTCGTGGCCGGCGTCGAGCCGGGTTCCCCCGCCGCCCGTGCCGGCGTCCGCCCGGGCGACCTCGTCGTCCAGTTCGACGGCGAGGAGGTCGGTGATCCGGCTTCGCTCGTGCTCCTCCTGACGCGGGCGCCCGTCGGCGAGCGGGTGACGCTGGACGTCGTGCGGGACGGCCAGTCGCTCTCGGTGCCCGTCGAGGTCGGCCGCCGGCCGCGGCAGTGAACGCGGGCTATCGATCCTCGAGAAACTCGAGGATCTTGGCCGTGGGGCCGTCGCCGGCGGTGCCGAGTTCGCGGTTGAGCGTCAGGTGGGTCTTTTCGGGCTCGTGGACTGTGGTCGCCTGGCCCCCGGCGGACCGGATCCGGTCGGCGAGCGACTCCGCCTGGCCGCGGGAGTCGCCACGCCGGCCGACGTGAAAGATCAGGAACGGCGGATAGCGCTTTCCCGGGACGACGTGCGTCAGCGGCGAAGCCTCGCGCTGGTCCTGCGGATCGTCGCCGAAGGCGTCGCGGTACAACTGCCGCAGCCGCGGCAGCCGGGCCTCGGCCATCTGTCGGGGCACGTCGTACCCGGCGCCGTCGAGGAGCACGATCCCGCCGAGCATGGCGGGCTCGAGCCCATGCCGGGCGAGCAACCGCTCGTCGGTGCCCACGAGCGCCGCCAGGTGCGCTCCGGCGGAATGACCGATCAGGAAGATCGTGTCGCCATCCCCGCCGTGTTGCCCCGCGTGCTCGTGCAACCAGGCGACCGCCGCGGCGACATCGGCTCCCTGTTCCAGGGGCGTGACCACGGCGTCGAGCCGGTAGCCGACGCTGGCGAAGAGATAGCCCCGCGACACGAAGGTCGCCGGCTTTTCGCCGACATGCGCCTTGTCGCCGCGTCGCCAGCCGCCGCCGTGGACGAAAAGGACGACCGGCCGCGTTGGGCCCCCGGGCCGTTCGGTGCCGTATACGTCGAGCGTCGGGCCGTCGTCGGCCGTCGTGGACTCGCCCGCGGCGCATGCGACGTCGCAGACGATACGTTTCACGGCTGCTTCCTCGGCCGCAACCCGGCGCGGGGTGACGACCAGCCCGCCGGCGGCCAGGAGCAGGAGCCCGACCCGTGCCATGGCCGGCGGGTGGAGATGCATGGCGCGGTCCTCGACGGGTTCGGCTCGCATGGTCCGCGGTGTCGGCCATGACCGGCCGGCTTCACCCGCCGCCGGGCTCCTCGGCGGGCTTGCCCTCGTCGCCGCCCGGCAGGTCGTCGAGCATCTTCGTGAAATTGAAATCACCGCCAAAGCCGCTCAAGCCGCCCGGGCCGCCGGTCTCCGCCGGGTCGGCCGCGGGCTTCGCGGCCGGCCGCGGCCGCTCCGTCGGCGTGCCCTGGGGCCGCTTGGCCATCGCGGCCGCGACAGCGCCGAGCCATTCCGGCGTCGGAAACGCGTAAGGGCGGAACTTCTCCAGCGTCCCGGTCTCCTCGTGGATGAACAGGGCCCGCTGCGGGCCGAGTTTGGCCGCCGCCGGGCTGTCGACCAGCTGGCTCGAGTCGTTACCGCTCATCTGGAACAGCACCCGCAGTTCGAACTCCTTGATCGTGTTGCGGTCGAATGTCCGCTGCAGGTTCGTCAGCGAGTCGCACCAGATGATCGTGTGCACGCCGACCGTCGGCCCGTCCTTGATGATGTTCAAGAAGTTGTCGGCCGGGCCGGCCTTCTTGTCGCCCATCGAGAACCCGAAGTCACCGTCGCTTTTGCGAAGCTCACGGAAGCGGCCGAGATCGCGGATCACGACGAACACCGCCTCGGCGTCGATGATCTGTTCGTCGAGCCGGCGGCGGATCTCGCCGGCCAGCGCCTCCATCGCGTCGGCAGTGCCCAGCCGGCCGACGACTTCGATCTCGTGGGGCAGGTGCCCGGCCAGTTTCGCGAGCAGGATGTCGGGCTTCTCCTCGGCGATCGCCGGCTCCAGGAGCACGAACCGGGCGGCCCGGCCCAGGCCGCCGCCTGGGTGCGGGTCGTGGCAGGCGGCCAGGCTGACGATCGTCAGCGCCAGGAGGCTCGTGCCGAGGTCCTCGCGCTGGCCGATGACGAGCAGGTTTGCACCCCCCTGGCGGCGGAAGATCGCCGCCGTCGGATCCTTGATGGCGATCGCGTCGCCGAGCCAGGCCAGCGGGGCGGTGAGTTCCTTGTCGTGCACCGTGCTGGAGGCGAGCATCTCGGAGAGCAGCGGATTGCCGGCCGGGTCGGCTGCCTGGTTACCGTCGAAGACGATCCGCGGCACCTGCGGGATGTCGGTCCGCCGGTCGGCCATGGACCGCAGGGCGCCCAGGTACCGTTCCCGACGTTCGTCATTGAGAAACACGACCTGGAAGGGATTGTTGCCGTCCACCATGCCGTTGGCGTCGTTGTAGATCGCCTCGCCGGGACGGGTGAGCAGGCGGGCGGCGGTGTTGTCCTCGGAGAGGATCAGGCTCGAGTCGGCCTCGTTGCACTGCAGGGCGACCCGCACGGCCATCTGCCCCATCGTGGCCCGCGGCAGGCTGTAGGAGCCGCCGAGCGTCTGCGAGCCGAGGAGCACGTGCATGCCGAAGGCGCGGCCCTGACGCACGAGGCGGTCGAGGATCAATGCGGCGTCCTGCGCGATCTTGTCGTCCTCGACGAAGATCTCCTGGAACTCGTCGATGAGCAGCAGGATCCGGGGCATCGGGTCGGGGTGTCCCGTCTGGCGAAATCCGGCCACATTCTGCACGGAGAGCTCACGGAACAGATCGCCGCGGCGCTTCAACTCGCGGTCGAGTTGCTCCATCACCGACAGGCCGAACTCGCGCTCGCTCTCGATGGCGATCACGCGGGCGTGCGGCAGTTTGTAGTGGTCGTAGAGCTTGAACTCGACGCCCTTCTTGAAGTCGATGAGGTAGAACTGGATCTCGTTGGGACTGTACTGCAGGGCGAGGCTCGTGATCATCGCGTGCATGAGCGTCGACTTGCCGGAGCCCGTCTTGCCGGCGATCAGGCAGTGCTGGCTCGTGCCCTTCCCGAGCCGCAGGTACTGCAGTTTCTTGGCGCCGGCGGGCCCCAGCGGCGCCAGCACCTCGTCGGCGGTGCTTCCCTTCCACCAGTCCGCCTCGACCGGGGCCACGCGGTCGAAGGGCACCTCGACCCGCTTGGCCGCCTTGGCGGCCTTGCCCACCCGCTGGATGATCCGGGTGAAGATCTCGTCGGCCGGCGGCTGCTCGACGGAGAGCGGCCACTTGGAAAACTCGGGATCGTTCCACGTGAACGTGCCGTCCTTCAGCACGAGCGTGGTGGTCAGTTGCTCGAGTTCGGCGAGGCTGAAGCCGGATGGCATCGGCGCCTTCGTGTCGACCGAGACGATCACGTAGACGCCGCAACGGGCGCCGGAGGCGGCGATGCTCGCCAGGCGGCGGGCGCTCGTCTCGTTGAAGTTCGCCGGAAAGTTGGCGACCACGACGAACCGGTAGGGCTCGGGCACCTCGGCCTCGGCGTTGTAGGCCCCGATCGACTCGTACTCGTTCCGCAGATACTTCTGGATCACCACCTCCATCTGCTCGGTGATGTCGGCGAGTTTCTGGTCGATCAGCGAGGGCTCCGTCCAGATGCGGCTCGTGACGAGCAGTTCGTCGTGGTCGGCGAGATGCATGAACCCTGCGAACTGCTTGCCGAGGCCCAGTGGGTCGATGATCGTGAACCGGCTCTGCCCCGGTGGGATCCCCGTGGCGATGCGGAGCGTCAGGGCCTGCAGGAGTGCCGAGGCGGTCTCCTTCTGCTCGGCCGTCGTCTTCACCAGGAGCGAGGCATGCACGGGGTAGGGGAGGATCGCCGGCTGCGTCCAGGCGACGGGACCGAAGGCGTTGAGGGCCGGATCGCCCGAGACGCCTCCCGGCACCCGCTCCAGCGTGAGCGCGAGCGACCCGAACCGCAGTCCCGGCGGCGGCACCGCCGGAAGCGGCACGTCGTCGCGGGCCAGATCGTCCCAGGCCAGGAACGCGGCGGTGTCGATCTGGTTGGCCTCCGCGTAGGCAGCCGCCGTGCGCTCACGGGCCTCCCGCCAGCGATCGGTCATCTCGCGGTGCCGCTCGTCGCGGCGGCGATCGGCGGCGGCGAGCCGCTCGTCCCGCTCCCGCTCGAGTTTCGTGACGGCCTCGCGGCTCTCGGTCTCCAGCGCTGCGAGCCGGGACGGGTACTTCTGTTCCGCGGCCTGCCTGGCCGCGGCGACCTTCTGGGAGAGCGCCTCGGTGGCCGCGGTCCACTTCGCATCGAGTTCAGTCCGCTTTTTGTCACGCACGGCGGTGCATGTGGCCGTCTGCTCCTCGAACTTGGCCTTGCGGGCCGCCACCGCCGCCTCGAACTTCTCGTCGAGCGTGCGAAGCTGCTCGTCTCGCCGCGTGGCCAGGAACTCCGTGCAGGGCTGCCAGCAGCGTTCAAACCGGGCCGCCGCGGTCCAGAGCCCCGTCGCCATTTCCGCGAGCTGCCCGCGGGCGCCCGCCTGCAGTTTCTTCAGCCAGTTCAATCCGGCAAACACACCGCCGCCCGTGATCACCACGAAGGCCGCGACGGCGGCGGCGGCGGCGGTGACAAGGGCCTGCGGACCGAGCGCGAAAAACAGGCCGGCAAAGGCCCCACCGCCGGCGAGTGCCGCGAGCACGATCGGCAGCCCCAGGGCGGTCGACCGCGTGCCGCTCGCGAAGGCCTTGGCCGCGGCGGGCAGGGTCGTGATCGCGTTGGACGCCTCGACAGCCTCCGCCCGCAGTGATTGCAGGGATGCCAGGAGGTCGGCCCCGGCGGGCAGCGGCGTTTCTTCGGGCGGCGGCTCGCTGGTCGCAACGCCCACGGCGGACAGCCGTGCCGTCGCGGCGGCGACCGCCTCGGCCACCTGGTCGACGGACCGCTTCAGGGCCTTTTCGTCCTTGGCGAACAGCAGGGCCGGCTGCTTCCGCCGTTCCTTGTGGGTGGTCCGCTCCTGCGCCGCGTCCCAGTCGTCGTCTTCCTTGAGCTTCGCCTGCTGCTTCTTCAGCTCGTTGTCGATCGCGGCGGCGAACTTGGCCCGCTGTTCGTCGAGCTTCTTCCGCTCGGCATCCGCCGTGGCCTTCGTCTTGGCGACGATCGCCGCATAGTCCCGCTTCGTCGCCTCGATCTCGGTCGCATACTTCTGCTGCGCGGCCGCCAGGGCCGTCTCCGCTTCGGTCCGGGTCCGGGAGACTTCAGCCTCGTGCTCCGCGGCGATCTCGTTCTCCAGCCGGGCGCGGACCGCCGACTCCCGGCGCAGGATCTCCATCTGCTCGCGGAGCAGGTCGCGGTCGTAGGCGGAGGCGATCGGGGCAGGAGAAGGGGCGGGGGCGGCGTCCTGTGCTTCGCGGCTCACGGTGGCGGATCCGGTG
>JBJTHX010000451.1:0-3659 GCA_046094745.1 Planctomycetia bacterium | reverse complement strand
GAGATCGCCCCCTGCATCGCCACGTAGTTCGCTACGAGATGGCCAGGCCTACCGTCTGTTGCCCATTGCCGCAGAGCTTCTGCAGCCACGACGGTGCCCATGCTATGAGCCAGGAGGTGCGTCGGCCCGGCCGCCTGCCGTGCTTCAAGGAAATGCATCAAGGCACGCCCTGAACGATACGCTTGGTACTCGCTCGCGCTATATGAGTCCACGCCAGAGAAGGTAGGCCATTCAAAGGATATGAAACTGCCTCGAAAGCCTTGCCAATAGAGGCGTTTGAAAGAAGTCTCCGCGAAAGCTTTTTTCGAGTCTGTGCGTGAGCCAGGCGTCTCCGTGCCGTCGGTCATGTTCCAGCCGTGCACGAGAACCACTGTCTCAGGGCCTCCCAAGAATGGCGCCTGGGTAGTTGTGGCCATGTTGCGATGCGAACTTACGTCAGGGAGATGCGGCATCACACCATCCGGCGAGACCACAACAAAACGCTCATCAGTGCCATCAGGCTCGCGGTAGGGGACCTGCGTTCTGGTATAAAACGACGTGACCGACCGGAGGTCGAGATCTAGGGTGTGCGTACGAGACGTAGATCGCTCCTCGGCATCGTCACTGGATCGCGGGTAAGTGACTGTGACTGTGAATGACAAGATGGTCTTGGCAGGCCTGCCAAAGGCCTCAAACAGGAAATGCGGACGCTGCGACCGCGAATCGTTGTCGAACTGAGAATAAACGACCATATCGCCAACGATGGCTGATTCTCCACGACTTAACCCTGTGACGACAAAGTCTTCCGCGTTGTATGCGAACCTCGGATTGCTGCGCTGAAGAGAGGCTATCTCCGCGTTATCCACGTGAGCCGTAGCCGAGTCCTCCGCCGCCCGAAACAGTCGTAGGTTGGTGCCGGGAATCCCGAGCGTTAGATCAAAGCGAACTAACGGCCTGTCCCGCCGTGGTGCTTGCTGACGGTCAAAGGATCGCACAAATGGTGAGTTCGTGCCCTGAAAGACAGGATCCACGACAAGGTGCAGAGCAGCTAGATCCTCCAGGTCTCGTCTCGTGGCAATGCGTTCATCGTCCGCATCCGTTGTTGAGCATGTATCGTCATCCGTCTCGTAGGGCATCCCCAGCCTGTCGTACAGTACTGCACCTGCTAATCCCGGATCAGCCAAAACATCGCAGTCCTCATTGAGCCAGAACGTGAGTTGCCGGTCATAACTATCCGAGAAGTGTATCGTGCCATCACGGTTTCCATCGACGCCAAGGCCAAGATCGACAACCGTGTACCTCGCGGTATCGACTAGCGAAGGCACGACCAATGGACCAACTTTGGCCACAGCTGAGAACCCAATCGAACCTTCTGCGTATCCAGTCGTCGCAAGCCCCTCAATCCAGAAGTCGATCGTGGTATCAGCGAGCGACTTTGGGCTAACTAATTTGCCTACCGGAATTCGCCACCAGCCCCCCTCCGCTGGGACAAAACCTTCCCATGGATTCATTGTCCAGAGCGTGACAGAGGGCGAATCCTGTAACGAGAACTGAAAGTTGTAACCCGTGGCCATGCCTGCCGTGATGGTCGCCTTGGCGGGTGTGAACTGCCTTCTATATTCTGGATCGATCGTGTTAGTGCTCGTATAGTCAGGCAGATAGCGAGTTAGCCCAGGCTCAGACTGGAAGGCCATAGGGGCGACAAGTTGGCGCGAAAAGTCGGAGTTTTTCCAAATGACGGCTCCGCCCTCGTCCTCAATCTGAATGGCCAGGTTGTCGATAGACAAATCCACCGCCACCGTCGTGGCGTGGACGATGTCACTTGACGCCGCCAGACCAGGGCCGCCGGAGACGGAGAGTCTGAAGGCGACGTCGGCCATTCCGACGCTCGGCGTGAGCCCCTCAACCCAGAGGGTCGTGCTGGCCGTGATCACGTTGGAAGGCGCCTGGTGCGAGAGGATTCGCTGCCCATTCGCCGCGGCAGTCCAGACCGCCACCCGGTCGGCACCCTTGATGATCTCGAGCGTCGCCGCCTGTCCCGCCGGAACCTCCACCACCATCGGCACCCGGTCACCACCCACCGGGACGAGAACGCCCGGCCGCCCGGACTGCTCTTCCAGGCCTTCCTCGCCCGCCGAGCGGCTGATCGCGCCGGTGTTGTCGCTGTCGACGTCCAGATCGACCGTCGGCACCGCCACGATCTGGTCTTGGGAGGTGGGGCTCTGCAGTGCGTAGAGCACGACGGAACTCCTGGCCGGAGCGGTCGAGTCGAATCCCGCCAGCCACTGCTGCGCCCGCTGGTACGCCGGCAGCGTCCGGCCGGCCGTGCCGACGCTGAACTGGCCGCTCGTCAGGTCGGCCGTGAGCCTGGTGCCGGTGGCCGTGGCGTCGTTGATGATCTCCCACACGGCGAGTTGAAACGCGGCGGCGTCGGTCTTGTCGGCGAAGCCCGCGGCGGACGCCGGCCCGTACTGCCGCCAGAAGGATTCGAGCAGGGACGCACGGGAGACCCCGATGGCCGGAGCACCGCCCAGCGGCGCGGCAGCGATCGCTGGCGAGAAGGTGGGGAACGTCGTGGCCCTGCCGGCAGACACGAATTGCAGGCCGTCGATGCAGAACGACTTGAAACTCGCCGGAACGCCCACGGCCGCGGCGGCGCCACTCATGCCGGACCAGCCCAACTGGCCGACGAACGCCGTGTTCGAGAAGCCCACGGAGCCGTCGGGGCGGCGGAACGTGACGGGGATCTTGGTGTAGGGGGATAGGTCGGTCGAGAGCGTGGCGACCGTGGTCAGCATGGTGCGGGACTCGAGCCGCTCGGCCCGCAGGCCCGCCCGGCGAGGCAGGGGGCGGCCACGGCGGCGGCGTTGGAAGCGGGTGGGACGGTTCGAGCGCGAAAAGCGGCCCATGGCCGCCGCAGAGCTGCGGGGTGACATCGGGAAAATCCTGGAGATGGGAGCCCGCGGAGCGGGCGGGAAAGGCGGGAGGGAAGGCGATACAGGCGGGAGCCAGTCGGCTCCGGATGGGGAGCCACTGGCTAGGTGGCGGGTAAGTTATCGGGGGGGATCGCATCGTCAAGGGGGTCGCATGTGAAAAAATGCGCAAGGCCACGCTGCGGCCCTCGAGCCCGGTATTCGTCTCGCGCCCCGCATGGCGGATGGGCTCTGGTATTCTCGAAACGCTCTCCTGCCCAAGGAGCCTGGGATGCGCACCGAACGCCGACTTCGTTTCGTTATCGCGACCTGTGCCCTGGCGGCCGCGCGCGGATGGGCCGCCGACCCGTGGCCGCAGTGGCGCGGGCCCGCGGGGCAGGGCCATGCCGAGGCCGCCCACGACCTGCCCGTCACGTGGAGCGAGGCGGAAAACGTCCGCTGGAAGACGCCGCTGCCCGGCCGTGGCTGGTCCTCGCCGGTGATCGGCGGCGGTATGGTGTGGATGACCACCGCCGTCGAACAGCCCGCCGGCGCGGACGAGCGGCAGCGGCGGCTCGAGGGCAACACCGGCAAACAGCCGCTCAACGTCTCGGGCCCCTTGAGCCTGCGGGCCCTGGGCGTCGACCTCGAGACCGGGCGGCTCGTCCACGACGTGGAACTGCTCGCGGTGGCCGACCCGCAGCCGATCCACGCGCTCAACTCCTACGCCTCGCCGACGCCCGTGCTTGCCGGCGAGCGACTGTATTG
>JBJTHX010000450.1:0-3545 GCA_046094745.1 Planctomycetia bacterium | reverse complement strand
GCTGTGCAGTTCCCGCAGCAACAGGTAGCGCTTCGTCGGCACGCCGAACGTCTCCTGGAACGTCCGCAGCAGCGTGCGGTCGTTGACCCCGATCCGCCGGGCGATCTCCGCGGCCGGCGGCATGGCAGGGGCGGCCTCGATCACTTCCATGGCGCGGCGGATGATCTCCGCCCGATCGGCCCGCGGCCGGCCGACGGTCGTCGTCGGCGGTTGCGTGCCGGGCAGGCAGGCGTTCACGGCGTCGAGGAGTTCGTTGGCCGCCGCCCGCCGGGCCGGCGTCCCCCCGGGCCGGCCGAGGAGCGCGGCTGCGATCTGCTGCGCCCTCCGGCCCAGTGCACCGACCGACCCGGGTCGGCAGGACAGCCGGACGCTGCCGGAGGGCAGTTCCGCGGCAATCGGGGCGTTGGCGGGGAGAGCGATCGAACACCAGGAGTGCGCCCGGCGGCGGACGCGGATACAGAAATCAGCGCCGCGCGGAATGGCCAGGAGCGAATCCTCGTCGAGGGCGGTGCCGTTGACGACGTGCTCGCCGGCGTGGGTGAGCGGCACGAAAAGGATCGGGCCGGCATGGGCGTTCGCCCCGTAGCAGAGGTTGCCGCCGCCTTCCGACGCCACCTGGAGCACGACGCGGCCGAGATCGAGGATGCCGAGGGTCCAGCGGCGCTGCTCGACGGCATCGCAGGTCAGGCGGAGGTGCGCGCCATTGATGACCTCTCCCCAGGCGTCGAAATCATCAAATATGAGCATTGCGTCAGCGTACGTCAGCCGCTGGCCGTCGGCTACCTCCCGTTTTGTCGGTATCCGAACATTCAGCCGCAGCGGCTGACCGCGTGGATCAATATCGCCAGCCCACGCCCACGTTCGTGAAGAATGCGGGCGATGATGCGTTGAGGCCCCAGCCGACGCGGAGGCCGATCTCCAGGTCCCCGGTGGCCAGCACGTGGCCGCCGCAGCTGGCGTACTGGATGTCGAGCGGCACCTCCTTGCCGGAGGAGAAGATTCCGAAGTATTCGACGTGGACGTTCCAGCGGTCGCCGACGGGCACCTTCAGCACGCTCGACGGGGCCCACTGGCTGAAGGCGTCCGCCGCAGCGAAGCCGGTGCCGTAGCGGATCGCGTTCGTCCACTCCCAGCCGTTCGCGAACCGCCAGCCGCACGCCTCGCCCACCATGAGCGTGGATTTGTTCGACGGCCCCGACACGGGCGTGAAGCCCTGCACGATCAGCGCCGACCGGGGCAGCCAGCCGGCCTGGCCGGTCGTCTCGATCTTCGCGCCATAGAGCACCCGGCTCTCGTCCTCGGTCTCGATGTCCTCGCCGCCGAACTCGCTGCCGGAGACGAGGCCCGGCCCCCCGGCCTCGTAGTTGAATCCGAGGCGGGCTTCGAACCGCTCGCCGATGCCGCGACGGAGAAGCAGTTCCGGAAAACTGTGGGCCTCCGGCGTGGTGCGGTTGTCGATGACCGAGTACGAGGCCTCGAGAATGGAGCGGCCCGGTCCGGCGGTCGTGGGCGCGAAGGTGAACGAATCGCGGTCGGTCTCGAGTTCCTCGCGGGCCGGCGGCTCACGCTGGGCCCAGGCCAGGTCGCAGGCGGCGAGGGCCGCGGCGACGACAACCGCGCGGGCGATGTGGCGTGGCGACCAGCGGAGGATCATGCGCATCACGGACCCCCGGGTGGCTGCGGAGTCATCGGCTCGTCCGGCGGATGCCGTCCACTCCGGGCGATTGTGGCGGGGAGCGCACAGAAGCCGCGCAAGGTCCGGTGACACGCCGGCAAGCGGGGCAAGGCGGCTCGGCTGTCGGGATCGCGTGCCCTGGCGAGGCCAGCCCGGACCAGGGCTTCATCGAGCCGGCGGGCGACGGACCGCCGCGACGTTTCGCCGATACCTGGCACGACATCGCGTGCGACGGCACCCCGCGATGACGGGCTCCAGCCAGGAAGGGCAGGGCGACGCATGTCGAACGTGGCGGCGCGGCATCTGGCGGTGGCGGCGATCGGACTCCTGACTGCGGCCGTCGCGGTCGCCCAGGAAGAGGGCTTCGTCGGCCGGCCCGGGCAGGCGGGCGGGTTCGAAGCCCGCGATCCCGTGCTCGTCGACGAGGTGACGACGGGCGTGATCCCCTCCGGACAGGACTGGTTTCTGTTCGGCGAGGCGGAACGCGGCGGCGTCTACGGCTGGCTGGACGGCGGCTTCGTGGGCAACTTCGGCGTGCCCGCGAGCAAGTTCAACGGCCCCTACAACGCGGTCGATAGGGCCAACGAGCCGATGATGAACCAGGTCTACGTGGTCGCCGAGCGGACGCTGCCCACCGACGGCTCGAACGGCATCGGCGCCCGCGCCGACCTGCTCTACGGCGAGGATTTTCCGCTGGCCATGTCGCTCGGCTGGGAGACGAACCCGGGGCCGTGCGACTGGAACAGCGGCGAGTACTACGGCCTCGCGATCCCGCAGCTCTACGCCGAGGTCGGCAGCCAGGACCTGTCGCTGAAGCTCGGCCACTTCTACACGATCGTCGGCTACGAGGGCGTGCCCGCGGTCGGCAACTTCTTCTACTTCAAGAGCTACAGCTACCAGTTCGCCGGCCCGTTCACCCATTGGGGCGGGCTCGTCAACTGGAACGCCACGGACAACGTGGAGATCGATGCCGGGCTGGTCAACGGCTGGAACGGCCTGGCCTCGCCCTACAGCAAAGCCAACTTCCTCGGCCGCATCCGCGTGAAGAACGACGACAACACCCGCGTCGCCTCGTTCGCCGTCATTTCGGGCGATGAGGGCAACGACTTCTCGCCGCTCTTCCAGCCCGCGCCGCCGCTCGCGTCGGCCAACCGCACGCGGTACAGCCTGCTCTTCGAATACCGCCCCGCCCGGAACGTGGAATACGTGTTCCACCAGTGGCTCGGGACGCAGGCCCAGGCGCTCGTCGGCGGCGGCACGGCGCTGTGGGTTGGGATCGACCAGTACCTCTACTACCGCGTCAGCGATGCCTGGGCATGGGGCGCCCGCTTCGAGTGGTTCCAGGACACCGATGGCACGCGGGTGGGCCTGAACCGCCCGAGCAACCCGAACCACGTGCCGCTGCCCGGCAACTACTATTCGCTCACCGTCGGTCCCAACTGGTCGCCGACGGGCAACTTCCTCATGCGGCCGGCCTTCCGCTGGGACTTCCTCGGTGGTCCCTACGGCGGCCCGCGGGCCCCGTACAACGACGGCATCAGCAATCAGCAGACCATGCTCGGCTTCGACATGATCCAGAAGTTCTGACGGCCAGCCGGTGGCCGCGGCCGGCGTGCCGGGTGGGAACTGCCGGCGCGGTCAGGACGCCGGCGTCTCCGAGCGGCGTTCATCCGCGTAACTGGGCCGCAGGTAGTCGGGCACGAGCGTGGCGGGGTCGTCGCCGTGGCCCGCGGCGGCGCGGAGCAGGGCGACCGCAGGAGGAAGTTGCCCGTCGGCGACCAGTTGGACCGACGGTGAGCGAATCGTAGTTGCCGGGCCGCGGCACCTGGTTCGGGTTGCTCGGGCGGTTCCGGCCCACCCGCGTGCCCTC